>CAYTVW010000338.1:0-1527 GCA_964441865.1 uncultured Acidimicrobiaceae bacterium | reverse complement strand
GGCTTCGACATTCCACCTGGTCACGAGTCTATTAGGGCAGAACGTTTCGCCCGAAGGTTCGAATACGAACGGTCACGGTGCGCCTTTGAAGACGGAGAACTGGTCGGAACCCTGGGGTCGTTCAGCCTCGACATGATTGTCCCCGGAGCCAGGGTTCCCTGCGGGGGAACCACCAACGTTACGGTGCGTCCGGATCGCCGAAGACGCGGGATCCTTACTCAGATGATGAAAGCGCACCTGGATGAGGCTCGCCAACATGGCGACTTCATCACCGCGTTGTGGGCATCAGACTCCGAGATATATGGCCGCTTCGGATACGGAGTGGCATCGCTCCGTGCTTGGACCACGGTTCAGAGACCGTATGTCGGCTTTCATCGGCTTGCACCCGCTCTTGCCCCAGTCCAGTTCGTAGACGCCAACACGGCCCGCAGGTTGGCTCCCATAGTCTTCAACCAGATCGACCGCCCGGGGATGTTCGCTAGATCAGATCCGTGGTGGGACCATCGGTGGCGCGATGAGCCGGAGGATCGACATGGAGGACTCGCATTTCGTTACGCCGTCGCGGGCAACCTCGAGAATCCTTCCGGATACGTCCAGTATCGAACCTTCCCAGGCAATTGGGAAAGCGGACACGCAGATCAACGAATTGAAGTCACGGAGATCTTCGCTTTGACCCCGGAGGCGTCGGCCGGACTCTGGTCGTTTGTCCTCAACGCCGACTTAACCGCCGAAATTGATAGTGGGCCAATCCCCATCGACGACCCGCTCTTCAGTCTTCTGGCCGGGCCTCGCAGGGCCCGTGCCCGAGTCTCCGACCAGCTTTATGTCCGAGTGGTCGACCCCGTCAAAGCTTTGGAGGCGCGGCGATACTCAGCCAACGGTTCACTGATCCTGAGAGTCTCCGACCGTCTGGGTTACGCCGAAGGGACCTTTCGGTTGACATCCGATTCTGGAACGGGGACCTTCGCCTCCACGACCTCTGAACCGGATATTGAGATGGACGTCGAGGACCTTGGCTCGGTGTATTTGGGGAGAGCTCGATTTAGGGAATTGGCCGCGGCCGGACGACTAAAAGGATCGAACGAATCCCTTGCCCGGGCCGACGCTATGTTCTCGTGGTTCCCGGCGCCCTGGTGCCAGGAAGTCTTCTAGAGGACTGCCCCCGTCAACCTCGCGGCAAAGCAACCCACAACAACCGACTACGCAGAGGCTTCCGTTAGCTCAGGAACCGGCGAGGGTATCCCTCACCATCTCCAGACGACTTCGAATCTCGGAGGCCAAACGCTCCACTCCCGGCTTATCTACAAGGCTCAGCACTTTCTCCGGATTCGTGAAGTCGACAATGACTCTCCCGTTGCCGTTCTCTCGAACGACGACACCAAAGGGAAGAAGCACACCGATGCTTGGATCAGTCTGAACCGCCTTCAAAGAGAACTGGGGATTGGATGCCCCAAGAATGAGGAAATTCGGACTTTCGAGACCGAGTCTTTCTTTCATCGTCGCCGCAACGTCGATCTCGGAGAGCAC
>CAYTVW010000337.1:0-1568 GCA_964441865.1 uncultured Acidimicrobiaceae bacterium | reverse complement strand
AATAAGCCTCTCTAACCAGAACCTCATTGATTCCCACGACACCCCCCGTTTCGTCCATGAGGCGGGGAACGATCTCAAGGCTCTCGAACTCGCCATCATTCTCCAGATGACCTTCCCCGGATCGCCCAGCATCTACTACGGAACGGAAGTCGGTCTTGGGGGCGGGAACGACCCGAAGAATCGCGCCCCGTTCCCTTGGGACTCGAACCCAACTGACCACCAGGTTTTCTCGGCTGTCTCTTCTCTCGCTGCGCTCCGGCGAAACCATCCCTCTCTCCGTCTCGGTGATTTCCGGCCTCTGGCTGGAGCCAAGCACTGGCTCAGTTTTGAAAGGTCAATCGATAACGAACGGCTGGTCACAGTCTTGAACCGAGGTTCCCGCGCCGTGTCGCTTCCGGCTCCCGGCAAAGTCGAAAGTGTCCTGTGGGGGACTCCCGATATCAGTGGAGATTCCCTGATCGTTCCGGCCCGGTCGGCGGCTGTGATCCAGCTGCGATCCCGAAATGTGCCCCATGACAATCGCTGAGGCGAGGATCGGCTCGGTCCGGTCCGACCGATCTGGCCAGACTCACCACGTGAGCTCTCCAGTCTTCTGAACCACGGTCATACGCTCTTCCATCAATGCCGCCGCCTATCGGAGACAGAGAACAGTTGGCTCATGATCTTGGCGATCACTCCGCCCGACGGCAGTCGACCGAGATTCCAGGATGATCCGGGAATCCCAGAACCGCGCAATTTGTTGTTGGAATTGGAGGCTCGGTTCAACTACCTGGAGGGATACGAGTCATGACTGACAAACAGAAAGCATCCGAATCTGGATCAAGCCCTGTCGACAGCAAACAAGGCTTCTCCGACGAGGAGAAGGAAGCCATGCGGGAAAGGGCTCGAGAGATCAAGTCTGAGCAGAAGAAGGGGCGACGGGCGAAAACGGGGAACGGAGAGGAAGACGTCCTCTTGAAGATCAGCAAGATGCCCGAACCGGACCGCTCAATGGCGCAACGGATTCACGCGATCGTCAAGGCGACTGCTCCCGAACTCGCACCCAAGACGTGGTATGGAATGCCCGCTTACGCTCGGGATGGAAAGGTCGTCTGCTTCTTCCAGAACGCCCAGAAATTCAAGACACGTTATTCCACATTCGGCTTCAACGATAACGCTCAACTCGACGAAGGAGACATGTGGCCGACTGCGTTTGCGCTGGTCAAGCTCACCCCCGATATCGAGTCAAGGATCGCCTCTCTCGTTCGAAAAGCTGCTGGCTGACGACTCAAGAAACGCACCCAGTCAATCCAACACCCAGACCACAACCGAATCGATGAGGACGTAGTCTCCTGTGGAGTAGTCCTGTTCGAAATTGTCAAGGCTGGTCGTGACATCCAACACCCAGTGCGTAGGTATGTTGGGTATGCAGTCACCTCCAGACAATTGAAGTTCGACCGAGAACTTGGAGACTGACATGATCCCGACCCCGCGACCTTCAGGAATCGCACCTTTGGCGCCGCGAAATTCAACAGTCCGGAATTCGGATATCCGACCCAATTAGGAGTAGTGATTAGGTTATGAAAACC
>CAYTVW010000336.1:0-1628 GCA_964441865.1 uncultured Acidimicrobiaceae bacterium | reverse complement strand
CCAAGAGCGACTCGTACTCGGACGAAGACGAGTCCACGACTATTTCTTGACCCGAGTTGATCTCGAGCACACCTTCTTTGGCGAGATCGGCAACGATGATTCTGGTTGCCCCGATGGGAATCTCCAGCCGGGCTGCCAGTTCAATTAGAGCCGTCGACTCCCGACACAAATCGACAATCCGGCTCGCTTCCCAACGGTATCTCTCCTTGGCAAGGTCCGGATCCACCTTGGTCCGGATTTGAGCCTCGAGGGCTACCTCTTGGCCCTCGGACCTTGTCCTTCCTCCTGTTATGGCGTACGGTCGGATAAAACGACCCTGATCAGAATCCATCACTAACCAACCATTAACGATTTGAGTTCACTGCGCAATTCAGGCGTGAGGACCTCACCAGCCCTATCAGCGAATACCGCCATCTCGTAGGCGACCATTCCGATGTCCGGGTCGGCGTTGGTGATAACGCACATGAGTGATCCGTCCCGAATACCGGTGACGAACAACCAACCCTGCTCCATTTCTATGATCACGTTTCGTACCGCTCCGGCTCCGAATCGGCCCGCCGAACCGTACGCCAGACCGATCAGACCAGACGAAACCGCGGCCAGACGGTCTGCCGTGTCACGCTCCACATTCTCTGAGACAGCCAATGGCAGGCCATCCGAAGAGACCACAAGTGCGTGGGTGGCAGCTGGCACAGAATCCGTGAACCGGTTGATCAACCAGTTGAGGTTGTTTGCTGCTTCGCTGCTCATGCTGGTCAGGTTTCCTCTCGCTCGTGCCTTTCCTTAGCTCCCTGGAAAGCGCTCAACGCAATCCGGGTCGCCGCGGGGGCCTTCTTCTCTGCTGCAATTCGATCATCGTCAACATTTAGGTCATCACTTAGCGATTGTCCAGGCTTTCTAGTCGGAAGGCCTCCTGCCAAGGGAGATCTTGGTGGCACTGAAGAGGGCCCGGGCGTCCCGGTGGGTGCCACTGTCGGCCTCTCGGCCCCGATCCTCTCGCCCGAAGGCGCCGACGGCATACCGGTTCCAGAAGGAGACACCGGACGCCCAAAGAGAGAGCCGCGTGATGGCATTGTCGTAGCTGATGAAGCTCCGGATGACTCCGGCATCTCCGAAGACGTATCGCCTATTGGGGAAGCGGATCCACTAACCGTCGTATCGGGAGATTCCACCCCGCCCGGACGTGGAGAGATCTTCGATATTCCAGCCCGGAATGCTTCCAGGTCAGTCCTAGTTGTGGCCGCCGGACGTCCTCTCGCAACGGATTGCTCTTCGTCACTAGAAGCGATGAAGTTGGTACCCGGATCTCTCCGAGGAAGCGTTGGGCTCTCGCCCTGAGCAGCCTTAAGCCTCCCTCCCAGACTTGGACGCGGAGATATACCAGGGACGACACCATCGCCTCCGGGTGAAGATGGAGTCCTTCCGGGTGCAGTAGATCCCGGTGTCCCAGGTGTTTGAGTTGTAGAAGGTGCAGACGCGGCCGGCCGTGGCCCGAAACCCGGCCCTGGACTGGATGGAGCGTATGGCGGAGTGGTTGGCGCCACCGAAGGAGGCTGTGGAGCGGCTGGCCGTACAGGAGGCGGTGTCGGCGTAGAATTCCTTGAAATACTCCAGATGCGGCCGCTCGA
>CAYTVW010000335.1:0-1638 GCA_964441865.1 uncultured Acidimicrobiaceae bacterium | reverse complement strand
TGGGTGGGAACGAGATGAAGACCTACGGAAGAACCGGGATGTCCAAGTTCGACCCTGTAGACAACTCCTATGCCGCAGCCAGATACTTCTTGGCGGTTTATCGAAATGGAGCGTCTTGGGGCGGGTGGAAACCTTGGGCTGTTGTCAACACTCGTTTCAATGACCCCATCAACAACCAGGTGAAGGTCCCAGTCCTTCCGAGGTTCTATTCCACAGACCGACGGTATTTGGGTCGAAGAGGGCCCGAACTCCCGGATTGGGCTGTTTTCCCAGACGTTTTTGAGGTTCCTGCCCGAGAGACGTGTCCATTTTCCGGTCGCGAATGGGAACCATCAGTTCTTCTTGATTAGCAGGGGCACACCAGGTTGAGAGTCGATACCCTCTCTCACATGACCCATTACCCCATTTGGATGGCACGTGTTCAGTTAGGAACGGGGATAGCCGGGGTTGTCCTCGGTCTGGTGATCGCTCTTGGAGCGCCATTTCTGATCGTTTCTTCAACTACCGAACTAGGCAGGATCACCTCCACCGGCATTTCGGATGAAGCAGTGAGGATGACTGATGCTCTCGATGCCGCGGTTCTGGGTGCGGTCAATGGGCTTGAATCTGCAGAGGCCGCTGTGCGCTCGGCCGCAGTGGCGGTTGCGATTGCTGGGAAGGTCACCGAAGACCTGGAGGAAGTAGTGTCGGGAAGAGTCGCTTCGTCATTGGAGGCGATCCAGACTTCTATGCCCGGTCTCGTCAGCACCGCGAACGTGGTTGACAACACTATGGGGGCCTTGTCATGGCTGGGTGTCGACTATGACCCTGAGATCCCTTTGGATACCTCAATCGAGTTGATTGCCGCAGAATTGGAGGGGCTCCCTGATGCTCTGAGGGAACAGAGTCCGGCGATGAAAGACGCCGCCAACCGCCTTCGGCAGATAGCGGTTGACATGGTGATGGTCGCCGGTGACTTGGATGAGGTATCCGATCATCTTGAAGAAGCAAACTCCGCCAGTTCCGAGATTGCGTCAGTAGTCAGTTCCTTCGACGAAGAACTGTCCTCGTTGTCGAGACGAGTCCACGCGATTCGAGTCCCGGGGTCCGTCTTTGCGATTGTCTTCGGATTGGCCCTTGCTGCCGCAAGCGCAGGTACCGCGGTCCAAGGCAGGTGGATGCTAAACAATGCGTCGGAGGACCAGGAGGAGGAAGACAGTGGGGAATGACGATCTGGAATCGAGGGCACAGCAGGCGATACGGGGGTTGCTGGGACGCGATCCAATCTCCACCGAGGTTCTTCTGAGCGGACTTGGAGAGAGTCTAGAGACCGATGAGGTCTCACCTCGGTTGTTGGCGGCCGCTCTGAAAAGGGTCCGCGGCGCCACTCAGATCGAAGGCGGATGGGTCTCTTTGTCGGCTCTCTTTGGGGAAATCACTCTGACGACAAGAGTGGATCCCCAAATGGTGAAAAGAAGGAGAGCCTCGGACGATTCTCTGATTGATCTCGATGTCATCCACTCTGTCGGGCCGGTTTCTGCCACCATCAACGATGTCCCCTTTCGGAAGAGCGGTTTCGAGGTCTTTGCTCACTCGAAGTACTGGCTCGAAGACGTCGAGGCCGGAGATTTCGTCGGGTTCACCTGCGACGACGCGGGG
>CAYTVW010000334.1:0-1663 GCA_964441865.1 uncultured Acidimicrobiaceae bacterium | reverse complement strand
GTGGTTTACGAACGCCGGGCCTGGACGAAGCTCCAGGGCGGTCTTCTGAAGCATCACTGTCCCCGTCGGGTCGGATGGGAGCATGGCGGGGGGGAACTGGGCACGTCCGAAGGTCATGTCGGTGGCGCGGGCAAACGCATTGGCTATGAGGGTCTTCGCCGTTCCGGGGACTCCCTCCAAGAGGACGTGTCCTCCGACCAGAGCCGCGGCCAGCATGGCGTCCAACACTCCTGACTGGCCAACCACAACCTTTGCGATCTCTGATTGGAGAGATTGACGGAGTTCCTTCATTTGGTTTTCCTTTCGTTGAGTTTGGCGAGGACTCGACCAGCGATCATCAGATCAGCGTCGCTTTCCGGAGCCAGAGCACGAGTGACTTCCTCGGGATCGAGACCAAGACTGGCGGAGGCGATGACGACTTCTTCCCGTTTTGCATCATGGCCTAGTCCCGTTCGGGAAGAGATGAGTCTCGCAATTCGATCGGGGATGGGGTAGGCGGCATCCGTTGAATCGTGGATTCTCAGCAGGAGCCCTCCCACAGCATTCACCAATTCCCCGCGAGATGGAGTCATGTCTCGGCTCTGCTTCTCGGGGGGCCCGAATCGTCGTCCGGCAATGATCATCCACACGAAAAGAACGACTCCGAGGAGATAGAGGGTATGTCTCGTGGCTCGTGGAATGGATCCGATAAGTCCTGTTCCTGGTTCTACAGGTGGCGTCTCTACGAACCCGTGGCGGTATTCGTCGAAGAAAACTGGTCCTTCCCCAATGATGGCCACTGCCCATGCTGCGTTTTCCCGGATTCTGCTGTTGAAGAGAATCTCGGGGTCGATGATGGTTATAACCAAGCCCTTCCCGTATGGATGAGCTACTGCTACCGGATTCTCGCCGGCCAGGGGGAGTCCGGCCCCGCTCAAAGATCTGATTCCGGAATTCATCAAAGGAGATTTCACATTCCCCACCGGAAAGGTGATCTTGGCTTCTGGGTGGGCGTTGTAGCCGATATCGAGGTATCCGAGAGCATCTTCCAGGTCTGGATGAGGAAATCCCGCGTAGATCAGGCGTCCGCCATTTGAGAGATGATCCGCGATCGCTGAGATTTCGCTTTCGCTATAACCGGGATGGAATCCTGGAGCGATGATCAACAGGGTGCCTCCCAGTCTCATCTCGTCGAGAGGCCCTTGTACCATTACCGTTTCGGTCTCCATGTCTTCGAGAAGACGGGCGAGAGCGGCAGTGCCATTGATGTCCGTGACGAATGCAGACCCATCTGGCCCGGTGATCACCGAATCTCTGAAAAGGGGAGCCGTTATCCAGCCGACCAAGACGCTCGCCACCCACAACGCTAAAACAGCAATGATGGCTTTCTTGATGGGGCGACCGCTCGCAGTGATTGTTGTGCTCTTGAGGCGTTTGCTAAGACTCTCGACGAACCCGGGCTTCACTTTTGCTCCCGGCGGAGATAGTCCCAGTCAGATCGGACGGCTGTCCAATCTGACTCGGTGGAGGTTTCTTTTCCGTAGACGACTTGGTTAAACCTCTCGTTGAGGCGGTCAAAGGCCGGAGACGCGATCTTCTCTGCAAACACGCCGTTGGGGACACCGGGAGCGAAATCGATTCTTCCCTCGGCATCTAGATGAAGGAGCCCTGCGACAAACCAGAG
>CAYTVW010000333.1:0-1669 GCA_964441865.1 uncultured Acidimicrobiaceae bacterium | reverse complement strand
CGCATCACCTATCCATACGGATTCATCCTCGACACCTCCCGAATCGAGCCGGGAAGTCCCCGATACTCCCGCCTTTCGCGCAGAACTCAGGCTTGCCAGTTTCGAAGCTCCAACATCTGAAGCGTCGAA
Source organism: uncultured Acidimicrobiaceae bacterium (assembly GCA_964441865.1). Classification (GTDB taxonomy): domain Bacteria; phylum Actinomycetota; class Acidimicrobiia; order Spongiisociales; family ZC4RG35; genus CAYTVW01. The sequence goes on along the minus strand of CAYTVW010000333.1, from coordinate 1,540 downwards.
CACCACCAGATCTGAAGCATCCTGGTTCTCTACGATCCGCGCCTTCGCTGCGAAATACGAATCGAGATTCGGATGCCAGTCAAGATGATCAGGCGCGAAATTCGTGATGACTGCTACGCGAGGATGAAAACCCTCGACGAACCTGAGCTGGAAACTCGAAGCCTCCACCACAGCCACGTCTATTTCTCTTCCGACCAGCTCCACCAAAGGGACTCCAATGTTCCCAACCGCAGGGGCGATCTTCCCAGACCGTTCCAGCATCGCGGAGATCAAAGAAGTCACCGTTGTCTTCCCGTTAGTCCCTGTCACTGCGATCAAAGGAGCCTTGATCTTGGAAGCAGCCAGCTCCAACTCCCCGATCAGACGAATCCCGGCCCGGATTGTGTCGGCGATTGGCTGAGAAGTCTCTGGTATCCCTGGTGAGGTCACGACTAGATCGACGCCCTTGAGAAACGAAGGATCCCATTCACCCAACATGGATTCGGCGCCCACGGCAGAGATGCTTTCAGCCTTCTCAGGCCGAAGATCATAGACCGCCACTTCTACTCCGTCCTCTACAAGGTTTCTCGCGGCCGCCAGGCCCGAGACCGCCGCGCCCAAGACAAGCGTTCTCATCCCCACAGCCCACCAGCTCCGATGTAATCGGAGTAGAAAACTCCGATTCCCAAAGCGACACCGATCCCCGCCAAGATCCACAATCTCACAACAACTGTTGTCTCAGGCCATCCGCCCAATTCGAAGTGGTGATGGATCGGAGCCATACGGAAGATCCGCTTTTTGAATAGCTTGTACGAGAGGATCTGGAGCGCTGAAGACGCACTCTCAACGACGTAGAGAGATGCCACAACCACCAAGAGCAGATGAGTGTTGGTGAGAATCGCCAACGCAGCCAATAACCCGCCTATGGCATTCGACCCTACATCACCCATGAATATCCGGGCCGGAGGAGCGTTCCACCACAAGAATCCGAGGAGTGCCCCAAACATCGCAGCAGCGATCATCGCAAGATCTCTCGCGTCGATGTTCCCTAGCGTATAGACGTAGATGCCTGGGTTTCGGAACTGCCAGAATGCCATGACCGTGTAAGCCCCAAACATCAGAGCGCCCGACCCAGCGGCGAGACCATCCATCCCGTCGGCAAAGTTCGCCCCGTTCGCGAAACCAGTGAGCATCAGCAAAACCAGGACCACGAAAAAGACCCCGAGGTCAAAATCGAGAGGTCTTGTAAACGAAAGCTGAGTCGAGACCCCGATCCTAGAGGCTCCCATTGCGAAGAGTCCCGCCACCAGAACCTGTCCGGAGTATTTCGCCTTGATGCTCAGACCAAGCGAACGGCGCTTCGAGTACTTGACCAAATCGTCGACAAAGCCGATCAATGCCATCCCGACGAAGGCCCCCATGGCGAGCATCCCCCGAAGACCGAACTCTTCGACCACGAACTCGAACCCGGATGACGGAGTCCAGATTCGAATGTGTGATAGGAGGTACGCGACCACCGTCCCCAGGACGAAGACGATCCCTCCCATTGTCGGTGTCCCCT
>CAYTVW010000332.1:0-1687 GCA_964441865.1 uncultured Acidimicrobiaceae bacterium | reverse complement strand
CGTTGTAGGCGATCTTCACAAGACCGGGTTTAGGGTCGCCTCTCCCGAGGACACCTTGTCTCACCCACGAAGCGTCCGGGCCATCGAAGACTGGACGAGCCCGTTCGTTCGCATAAACGGAGAAGTCGGTCAACAGAGGGATCTTGGCCATATCGAATTGGGCCACGAACGCCTCGTCTATGGGGAGGCCTTGTTCCACCACGACCCAGTCAATCGCAAAACGGGAAAGCGCCTCCCCCGGTCTGGTCACATTGAGAGAGGCCAGATCCTGGAGGACAGCGTCCAAGGCTACGTCGCCGTTCCTTGGCTCGTAAAGCCAAGCCTCGTCGAAGTTCACTTCATCCCCATCGATCAACCGGTAGGCGAACCCTGGGCCCACGCGGAATTCCCCAGGGATTCGTGCCGGATCCGATATCAGGAGTATCCGTCCAGGGTTCTCTGAGAGGGCCGACGCGAACTCGAATTTCCCTACCCACTCCCCTTTCGGATACCCGAGACGACCATCACCGATTCCCCCCAACGACGAGAAGACCACCACAAGGACAGCTAACGCCCCAGTCGTACGGACCGCCGTCGTAACAGAGCCCCCATGTCTCCCAAATGAAAAGGCTTCGGTGACAACGGCTCCCATGCCCGCGGATACCAAGAGGACTGCAGCCACTGAGAGCTCTCCACCGAAAGAAGGCAACAGGCTCAGCATCCATCCGATCCCCATGAGAAACCCGCCCCATCCTGCGATAACCCAGTGCCTCCCCGCGACCACGCCAACAGCCAATGCGACTAACAATGCCGCAACCAGGATCTTCGATTGAGGCCAGGTTTCAATCGTGAACCCGTTCAGTAGTCGTTCCGGAGAGACAGCATTCAGATAGGGACCCGCGACAGCAATCGCCGAGACAGTGGCCACAAATGCTCTAGAGACCGACGACAACTTCGAAATCCCCAACGCCGCAGCGACTGCTAGCGCCGCGATCAACGCGAAGAACCCGAGAGGTGCTAGCCCCCCAAGTATCCCGCCCGTCAGCATGGCGGCACCGATCCCGCCTGCCCGGCGTCTGAACCCGCCACCCTTCTTGTCCTCCGCCAACACCGCCGAGACTGCCCAAGGGAAAATCCCAAGAGCTAGCGTCGCCGGCCAATAGGCCTCATTGCCGATCGCGATCGCCATCGGTCCCACTGCGTAAACGAAACCTCCGACATGCCGGCTCGGACCTTCAGCACCAAGACGACTGAGCATCCGCGAGAAACCGAAAATCGCTAATACCCCCGCCGAGACGTTGAGGATGGTCAAGAAAGCCGAGTTGAAGGGACAGAGCAACTGAGCCAATGCGACAGTCGCCGCGGCCGGGTGAGGAGGAATCGGTGTTCCCAAACCGGTCGGATTCCAGCCACCCGCATAAGACCAAAGAACATCCCCAGGATGATCGGGGAGAAGCATGTAACCACCGAAACCGCTCCCACCTGCCCAAAGACTCCGAGCCATCAACGCTGCGAAGAACAAGACGATTCCACCGACCAACGGGCCAGCTACTGACTTGTCACGAGTCAGATCCTCCTCCGAGATCAACCCAGGTTCGGAGTCGACGACCAGACCCAACTTCTCACCTAGATCGGCGAAGAAGTCTTTGAGGCGGATACTCCCCGAGACTTGATACCGGAACAGTTCTTCGTCTCCGGAACTCCTAAT
>CAYTVW010000331.1:0-1704 GCA_964441865.1 uncultured Acidimicrobiaceae bacterium | reverse complement strand
AACACGATCTCGTCATGAACCTCAGATCCTCGCCGACGCGCGCTCTCAAAACCGTCGCCAATCTCCACGCCTTTGATTGCCTGGATCGACATCACCGCCTCGGCCAGACGGGCGTCCAAACGGCGGTCACTGTGAACATGACTCCCGATACCAGGGACTAACCCGTATACGAGGACTTCGATCACCCCTCCAAGCGTATCCCTATCAGATTTGGCAGCTTCTATGACCTCAAGCATCCTTTTTTCTGAGTCCCGGCCGAATACCCTCACTGGAGACTGGTCTATAGCCTCGAGGTCCGAAGGCAGAGGTAGAGACGTCTCGCCTGTCTTGACTCCGCCAATTTCGATGACATGACTCAGCACCGATACTCCCAACTCTTGGAGGAGCTTCTTAGCCGCATAACCAACTGCTGTTCGAGCGGCTGTTTCGCGGGCAGACGCCCTCTCAAGAATTCCCCGAGCATCGTGGGTGTCATACTTGAGCATCCCCACCAGGTCTGCGTGTCCTGGTCGAGGTGTTGTAAGCCTACGTTTCTGTTCCCCAGGATGGGGACTCATCTCATCCGACCATTTCTCCTCAAACTCAGTGTTTCGGATCAATACCGATATCGGCGAACCGAGAGTGAGACCATGCCTCACTCCCCCGAAAAGTTCGATAACGTCCCTCTCCAAAGACATCCTCGGCCCGCGCCCAAACCCGAGTCGGCGACGAGCCAATTCGTCGCTGAGCTCCTCCACCAGGAAAGGAATTCCGGCTGGCAAGCCCTCAATGACAGCTGTCAGACCTGGACCGTGAGATTCTCCGGCAGTCAGATAACGAAACACCGGATCGATCCTACAAGGCCTTCGCCCCCTGGGCGATCAAACTCCATTGACCAACAGTCGGGCGAACACAAAAGAAGCCCAAGCGCCGAGGATCATTAACGGCCCGTAGGGGAGTCGGAACTTCCGTCCCTTACCGGCCAGCAGGGCGATCAGGGCCACTACTCCGCCAGCCATCCCCGTATAAAAGATCGCCGCTAAGAAATACGTCCAACTCAGAAAACCCGTGAATGTTCCCAGAAGGGCCGCGAGCCTGACGTCTCCGAACCCGAAACCTCCCCTCGCCACCATGAAAACACCAAAGAACACCAGGAAGTAGACGAGTCCGGCCAGAAGGCCTTGCCAGAAGAACCGGATCAACCCCATCCACCCTGCGCCAATTCCAAGAAGCACAGTTGCAGTCAACCCGCCCGGATAGATGATCCGGTTCGGGATAATCATCTTGTCAAGGTCAGCGAAGAACAAGACAGCGGTTGTAGCCGCAAAAACCAAGAACCCCGGAAGGACCGCTGTCCATCCGACTGCGTACCACGCCGCCCACATCCCTATCCCCGCGACCAGACCGACCAACCACCTCAGGTTTTGCGGTCTCGTCCCGCACCCCTTACAGCGGGCCTGAGTCAGCCCGAGAAAAGGAAGATCCCGACCGCAAGATTCGCAGGCAGGGATTCCGCGATTGAACGGAGCATGTATAGCGGACCTAACCGCTAGATGATGAAGGACAGGACCCAACAAGATCCCAAGAGGTAACAGAAGGAGACTCACCTAGGCATTCCTTCACCCGAAGCGACTGATCCGCCGATCATTCTCGGCGTTTGCCCATTCGCCGACGCTTGAGGATGCCCAGTCCGATCTGGATGCATGGGCGGAGAGGAAGGGGCTG
>CAYTVW010000330.1:0-1712 GCA_964441865.1 uncultured Acidimicrobiaceae bacterium | reverse complement strand
TCCGTTCTCTCTTGCTATCCGTCTTTTCGCCAACCTCTTTGCGGGCCATCTCATGCTCTCTCTCTTGTTGGGAAGCGGAGCAGTGTTCTTGCTGAGCATCGGCGACATCGGGGTTGTCAGAGGAGGGCTCATCGGTTCGGCCTGGTTTGCATTCGGGATGATTATTTACGCTCTCGAAATCATCGTGGCCCCCCTTCAGGCCTATATTTTCACTCTTCTATCGGCCGTATACATTGAATCGTCGAAGATGGGGCATGATGAACCGCTCGAGATTTTGTAGTTGTTTTCTAGAAACGAAAGGAAGGAATCCGCATGCTGCATGCAGTGCTTGACACCGTGCAAGTGCTAGCTCAAGAGGCGACCACGGGGGGGAGCTCTGCTGATCTCGCCAGGGGGCTAGCCGCAATCGGTTACGGGATCGCCACTTTGGGTCCTGGCATCGGGATCGCTTTGGTCGCTGGTAACGCTGTTCAGGCAATGGCGCGCCAACCAGAAGCAGCCAACATCATTAGGACCAGTATGTTCATTGGTATGGCATTCGCAGAGGCTCTGGGCTTGATCGGCTTTGTGGTGTTCATTCTGACGGGAGGCTGAGATTGCCGGTCGAGATCTCCTTTCTCCTCGCCGCGGTTGAAGGGGCCGAAGGTTCCGAGAGTGCGACGCGCCTTCTCCTCCCCGAAACACCCGAACTGGTCGCGGGAATTCTGGCGTTCGGGATCCTCTATGTCTTCGTCCGCAAGTGGGCCACGCCAGCCATTAACCGCTCGCTGGACGCGCGACAGAGGGCGATCAGTGAACGAATTGTCGAGGCCGAGAACGCCAAGAGTGAGGCGGAGCACCTTAAGGACCAATACCGGGAAGAGCTGGCAACGTTGGAATCTCAGAAGGCCGAGCTCTTAGGTGCCGCTAGGAATGATGCCGAGGCAGTGAAGGCTGAAGTTTTGGAGCGCGCGGAAGCTGAAGCAGCGGAGATAATTGCCAAGGCCCGCGTCGACGCCGAGAACCAGCTGAACAGAGCATTGGCTGAGGCCAGGATGGATGTAGCGAATCTCTCTGTCGACCTGGCTGAGAAGGTGGTGGGCGCGAGCCTTGACCGTGATTCCCACCGGAAATTGATCGAAAGCTTCATCGCGGATTTGGAGAAGTAGGTGGCTGACCGCACCGATCGATACGCCATGGCAATATTCGAATTGGCCACCGCCGAGGGTGTGTTGACTGAAGTAGAGCGTCAGCTGTTTGATATGGCGCGAGTCTTCGAATCGTCATCCGAACTGAGGACCGCGCTGACAGATCCGATGATCCCACTGGAGCGGAAGGCCGGAATCATCAACGATCTGGTGGGAGAACGTGTCACGGAGGTCACTCTCGGAATAATCGAATACCTTCTGAGGCAAGGCCGGATAGTCGAGCTGCCGGGGATAGCGGAACGCCTGGGGAAGCGGACATCCGACATCTCTGGGACGTTGATAGCCGAGGTGAGGACAGCGATTGATTTGGACAAACAGACAGTCAAGAAGCTGGAGGCGGCCTTCGAGAAGATGGCGGATCGGCCAGTCGAGGTCCGAGTTGTGATCGATGAGACTGTGTTGGGCGGAATCCTGGCCAGAGTGGGCGACACAGTGATAGATGGGTCGGTGGCACGGCGTCTGGAGTCGCTTAGGTCGGCCGCTACTGGGAGAGGGTGATTGGGTTGACCGATCGAAGGATCACCG
>CAYTVW010000329.1:0-1722 GCA_964441865.1 uncultured Acidimicrobiaceae bacterium | reverse complement strand
GGCATCCTGTCGGCCAGAATTCCAGGGCTTCAAGACATATTCGGAAGACGAATAAAGATTCCTTACTCGGCTTTCCGGGGTGTCTTCGCGATCTCGACCGAGGATGTGAGTGTTCTGCTCCGTGAACAGTCGACGCCGTTGACGATCGGCGCTTCATATCCATTCACTCAAGATCGTCAAGGTTTCCAGACTCCTGGTCCTGCGTAGACTTGCCGCCATGTCCCGGCTCCAGATTGGCTCTCTAGTTCTTGAACACCCAGTCATGCTCTCGCCCATGGCCGGTGTCACGAATGCTCCATTCCGAAGAATGTGCCGAGAATTCGGGCCTGGGATGCTCTACGTATGCGAGATGGTTGGGGCTCGCTCCTTGGTTCTGGGGGATGAGAAGAGCCGACATTTGGCCCACTTCCCTGATGACGAGTCTCCTAGATCGATACAGCTTTACGGGACCGACCCAGGTTCAATCGGAGAGGCTGTGGCCTTCATGGTCTCGGAGGAGCGGGCAGATCACATCGACCTTAACTTCGGCTGTCCGGTCCCGAAGGTGACGCGTAACGGCGGAGGGGCCGTTCTTCCTTGGCGAATCCACGTTCTGAGGGCGATCATCAAATCGGCGGTAGCCAACGCAGGCTCGGTCCCCATTACCGTCAAACTTCGCAAAGGGATTGACCCGGATCATCTCACCTACTTGCAGGCCGGACGAGTTGCCCAGGAAGAGGGGGCGTCGGGAGTCGCCCTTCATGCCCGAACGGCCGAAGAACTGTATTCGGGGAATGCGGACTGGCCTGCGATACGGCGGCTGAAGGAGGAACTGACCGAAATCCCCGTCTTGGGTAACGGTGATATTTGGGAGGCGACCGATGCCGTCCGGATGATGGAGGAGACCGGGTGCGACGGCGTGGTAGTCGGAAGAGGCTGTCTGGGGAGGCCTTGGTTGTTCGCTGATTTGGTCGCGGTTCTTAATGGTCTGAATCAGCTCACCGTTCCCAGGTTCGGTTTCGTCGCGGAAGTGATGGTCAAGCAGTGTCGGCTCCTGATCGAATGGTCAGACGAATTCGTGGGGACCCGGACTTTCCGGAAACACGCCGGTTGGTATCTCAAGGGATACCCGGTCGGACCCGATTTCCGTTCGAAGGTGTCCATGGTGGAGAGCCTCAGAGAATTGGAGTCTCTCGTAGCCGCGGTCGATCCCGAGACACTCCCTCGGCCTGGAGCTACTCGGATGCCTCGAGGGCACACTCGCGGCCCGCGACCAGTGAAGGTCCCTTATGGGTATTTGGACGAGGAATGGGACAAGAATGTCCCCTCAGCCGACGAACCTGTCTCGGGCGGTTGAATAATGGGGCGGGTCGGCCCGTGTGGGTTTGAGTCACCACGATCGCTCGCCGACGCAAGACCTCTATCAGAAGGGGCCCCAGGCAAGGTAGGCGGGAGTAAGGAAGGATGACATTGCCAGTCCTAGACATCGACGAACTCGAAGCCTTTGTCGTGAGAGCGAAAGCCGCCACCTATGTGGGGTCGGGAGAGCCCGTAGAGTCCTCGCGGACTGGATCTCATGATCTCGCCTATGCGGAAGGCAGGCTTGCATATCTCGACAGTTATGTGGGTGGGAGCGACTTCCTTGGGGAGGAAGTGGTCAGTTTCGACGGTAATCCAGTGTGGGGGATGAACTACTACGGGTACATCACCCGAGCCGACCTGATCGACGCGGTCAGAGCGGGA
>CAYTVW010000328.1:0-1743 GCA_964441865.1 uncultured Acidimicrobiaceae bacterium | reverse complement strand
GGACCTTCTCCCACTGACAACGTTGCCTTTTGTGGGCGCCAACCCCCTGACAACGATGACAGTACTCCAGGTTATAAGCTTCTTGAACCCGTGTGTCAACCGGAAGTGAGGGATTTCTGGGTGCAAATCCGTGGAAGTGGGTTGTTTGGACGCGTATTGGAGCGCTAAGACGGTCGAGGTTCACCCCGGCGGAAGGAGTTCGACTATCCGATCGGCCAGGAGAGTTAAGGCCTTCTTCGAAGGTGAAACGTTGGGCTGAATTGTCACAGGTAACCCGATGTCACAGCCACGCATCAGAGAGGGATCGAGCGGAATTGACGCCAGGAGAGGCGCGTCGATTTCTTGAGCAAGAGCCGAACCGCCTCCTTCTCCGAAGATTCGGTAACTGGAGCCGTGTTCACAGACGAATTCAGACATGTTCTCCACAACTCCGACGATCTTCAGGTGAGAACGCCGAGCCATGTCGGCGACTCGTACCGCGACTTTTTGGGCGGCAATCTGTGGCGTGGTCACCACAACCATGTTCGCTTGCGGGAGGAGACGGGCAAGGGTCATCTGCACATCGCCCGTTCCAGGGGGCATGTCGACGATCAGATAGTCAAGGGGTCCCCAATCGACTTGACACAAGAATTGTGAAAGAGCTTTTGAAAGCATGGGCCCTCTCCACAACAGAGCCGTCTCCTCAGTCTCAATGATCAGTCCGGTTGAGACAGAACGAACGCCGTGTACGTTGGCGGGGACGATCAGGCGATCGTCGGATGCTTGAAGACGTTCGGAAAGGCCGAGCATTCGGGGAACCGAGAATCCCCAGATGTCAGCGTCGAGCAATCCAACACGGTAATTGGCCTGCGCTATGGCGACCGCCAGGTTCACAGAGAGAGAGCTCTTACCGACTCCTCCCTTGCCTGAGGCAATCGCGATAACCCGGGTATCGGGACTGATCCGAGGTTCTGGCCTCTGCCCAGGAATGGCCAGAGGCACGGCATTGCTCGGACGAGGACGCGGGTTTTGGCTAGGAGGCATATCGGTTGGCCTGCGAGACGCCGACGGCACTAGGCGTCAACGGCGGGCAACGAACTCGATCTCCACCTTGAATTGTGGCTTGGGGAGCTGAGCAACGCCGATAGTTGATCGGGCAGGAGGTTCAGAAGCAAAGAAGCTTCCGTAGACCTCGTTAACGGCGCCGAAGTCTCCCATGTCTGTGAGAAAAATGGTTGTCTTGACGATGTCGGAAGGCTCGAGATCCAGATCTTCCAGAAGCGTGGAGACGTTAGCGAGGATGAGTTCCGCCTGTTCGGGCGCGGTCTCAGGGGTTGGTCCGCCCTCAGGGTCGATGGCGAGTTGACCTGAGATGAAAACTAGATCTCCGGCTTCGACGGCCACCGAATAGGGGCCGATCGGCGCGGGAGCGGAAGGGGTGTTGGGGATTCGTTTGGACATCTGGCGAGCGTACCACTGGATTCACTCAAGTGTTCATCGAAAGATCAATCTGAGATTGTTCCCGGCCTCCGAAAACGAGGAGTCCAGGACCGCCCGCGGCACAATCTCTCGGAACGAGGAAAGAATCCTTTCGAAAAGGGATGATTCTGCGAGCCCTGGGATGCCGAAGGGGCTACATTCGGGGGACGGTAAGCGATAGGAGAGGTGATGACCACATACCACTTCAGCGTCACCGTCGACGGTGGCTTCGACGCGGTAGTCCAGAAAACCAAGACCGCGTTAGATGCAGAGGGCTTCAGGGTG
>CAYTVW010000327.1:0-1749 GCA_964441865.1 uncultured Acidimicrobiaceae bacterium | reverse complement strand
GCCCTCAGCGAGCGGGTTTGCTCCCGGGAACACTCGGCTTGTTCGCTCTCTCACCGGAAGACACAGCAACCGCGGCCGATACGATTAGAAAAACCCACGCTCTCCCCCCTCAGCCCCGAGCAGATGCCCAAGCAAGGATGATGCAACTCGTCCGCACGGCTGGAGCACCAGCGATCCCCGTGAACAACCTCCTGGACGCCCTGGTCGTAGTCGTGGCTTCGGCGGTCTCCCGCGGAGAAGGCCTGATATCGGTCACCATGACCGGATAAACGAAGAGGCTTCGAGGCATCATCAAGGTAGAGCTATCAGAGCCTCGTCAGCGTGCTGATCCATGTCGAGAGGCGAAGCGATTCTCCGGATCACCCGGCCATCGCGGCCGATCACGAATGTGACGCGTCTCACTGGGAGACCAAACAGCCTTCCCACTCCAAACCTCTTCGCGATTCTCCGATCTGGATCAGCCAGAAGCGGCATACCGAGTTGGTTCGCCTGCGCAAACCTTGCCTGGCCTTCCACCGAGTCGGGACTGATTCCGAGAACCGTGGCCCCTCTGCCCGCGAATTCGCCAGAGAGATCACGGAAACGACAGGCCTCGGCGGTGCATCCAGGTGACATCGCCTTCGGATAGAAGAACAAGACAACCGGACCCTGAAGCAGAAGATCGCTGAGCCGAACGGCTTTTCCTCGATGATCAACAGCCTCAAAGTCTTGTACGGGGTCACCCTCCCGCATGAGATCCCCTCGCAGCCGGGTCGTAACGGTAGACATTGGTCTCTCTGAGGACGAAGCCCACTCTCGGATAGAGCCGGTTCGCCTCACCCCTCACGGGCCTAGAAGTCAGATCTAGCTTCTTGGCACCTCCCGCCAAGGAACGGTCTATCGCAGCTTCGCATAACATCCCCCCAATCCCGTTTCCCCGCGCGGCTTCATCGACCACCACGTCTTCGATCCAGGCTCGGAGACCGGTAGGAATCATCACGAAGACCAACGTCAACGAGCCAACGATCTCCCCATCAAGCCGAGCGACAAAGAGAACATTGTTGGGGTTTTTCACCAGCTTCTCCAGCCACTCGGCGCTAGGGGCCGGGCTCGAAGAAGAGAGTTGCGGCATCAACCGCGCGAAAGCGTCTACCAACTCCTCCGATACTTCTCGGACTTCCTCTATCAATGCCTGGCTCATTCGAAGACTCTCCCTCGTTTAGGTCTCCCTCCATTCTGCCAGATCCTCGGTTCCGAACAGTGCGGAGCTGGGAATCGTTGGGTCTCAACGGCGCACCTAGAGTCGCCTTGAGGTTTGCGTGCGGTCTCGTATATGACACGGTTATGGTTGGTACAACAAGAACACTGCGAAGGACATGCCGGTAGATTCAGGGGATCAGGAATTTTCCAATCAGATGTACCCGGAGGCGACTCAGGCGACAGTAGCTCTAGTCTTGGGGCTCTTGTCGTTAGTCCTGTGTCCATTACTGGGACCATTTGCCTGGAGCACAGCGAACGACGAGATAAGGAGGATCGAGGAAGGTCTCCGAGATCCCACAAACCTACCCAACGCCAATCTTGGGCGAATCCTGGGAATAGTGGGGACTATATTGCTCGTTGTGGTCGGGTTGTCATTGTCTGGCCTCTTCTTCGTCCACATGGTGCCTTGAACCGATTCATATTCTCCTTGCGGAAAGAAACAAAATGACCTATTCGAACCCCCTCTCACACTCCGAATACCCCGAGCCGAGTCAGGCCAACAAGGCTCTC
>CAYTVW010000326.1:0-1773 GCA_964441865.1 uncultured Acidimicrobiaceae bacterium | reverse complement strand
TTCTGGCTCGGGTGTTGCCTCCATTCACCGAGATGGCCGCTCAAGGCGATCGCAGAGAATTGCGGGCTTGGGCTCGTGGCATCGCAGTGGCCAGCTTCATCCTCTCTTCCCTGGGGGCGTTAGCCGGAGCCGTTATTGGGCCGCTCCTTGTGAGGATCGCGATGGGTGATGGCTATGTGCCAAGTCCTGCCGTTGCGGCTCTGGCCGGAGCGGGTGTGGTTATCTCCGCGGGGAGCCTGTTTGTCGGGCAAGTCCTGGTGGCTCGTGGGAAGGCGGTCCGTCTGGCGATCTCATGGTTATTGGCTTTGATGGTCGCGTGGGCAACTCTCGCCATCCCGATCGACGATCCAGTGATGAGGGTGATGGTTGCGTTCCTGGCGGGCGAGGCAGCAGCTCTCGGCTCTCTGCTCTACAGCGCCATGGTGCGCGACCAGGACGAATCGCGGGTCTCTTACGGGTATGTCTTCGCCAAGCGGTCACTCGACATCGCGGTCTCGGTTGTCGCCCTAATTGTCCTGTCTCCGATCCTGGCGCTCGTGGCGGTTCTGGTCCGGCTTGATTCGAGAGGCCCGGCCCTGTTCCGCCAGATTCGGGTCGGTCGGGGCGGCGAAGATTTCTGGATGGCGAAGTACCGGACGATGATCCTTGACCAAGAAGAGGAGGTGTTCCATCGTCACCTCGAACGACTCCGCGAGGGGAACGGCGACGAGGTGTACACGATCCGAATCGATGATGATCCGAGGATCACGCGGGTGGGTGCCGTGTTACGCCGCTGGTCGCTCGACGAACTCCCCAACTTCTGGAACGTTCTCAAAGGTTCAATGTCTCTTGTGGGCCCACGTCCCCTGGTACGAGCCGAGGCAGAACTCATAGGACTTGACCATCCCAGGTTCTCAGTGAAACCGGGGATCACCGGTCTCGCCCAGGTCAAGGGTCGGGACAATATCACCATGAAGGCTCGGACCGAGTTGGATGAGCGCTATATACAGACCAAGTCGCTACGTCTTGATCTTCGGATCTTGTTGGCGACGGTGGTCGCTGTGTTCCGTGATCCCGGGAAGCAGCGTCTGGTTTAGGAGCCTCCGTTTGAGTGGAGTTCAACTATCTTGAGTTGGTGACCAAGGATCGTTCTGACAAGTGGCTCACGCCGGGAGTTCGCGGAATTGGTGGCGCCAGCCTTTTTTCGGATTTGGGCCACGAAGTCTCCACTTCTCTTCTCCCCTCTTTCCTTTCCTCGACTCTCGGTGCTCCCGCGGCTGCCCTTGGGCTGATAGAAGGGATCGCCGACGGGGTCTCGGGTGCCGCTCGTTTCGGCGGAGGTGCTCTCGCCGATGATCCCCACAGAAGACGTTCGGTGGCGGTGGGCGGATACACGGCAACCGCCCTGTTTTCGTCTCTGATCGGGTTAGCGACTGCCGCATGGCACGTTGGCCTGTTTCGGGTTGTCGCATGGTTTTCGCGAGGGATCAGGGGTCCGTCGCGGAACGCTCTTTTGGCGGACCTCACTCGAGAAGGGACCTACGGACGGGCATACGGGTTCGAAAGATCGATGGATCATCTGGGAGCGGTTGGTGGTCCGTTGCTTGCCCTCGGTCTCGTCGCCATCATGGGGATCAGAGGCGCAATCCTGGTGTCGGGGCTGGTAGGCCTGCTGGCAGCGGTCTCGATCATTCACGCGATTCGCCACATCGAAAAACCGACGACCAGGGAACGACGTCCGATCCGGATCCGGGTGAAACCCCTTTTCGAGGGGGAGCTGAGGAGGGTCTGGTT
>CAYTVW010000325.1:0-1797 GCA_964441865.1 uncultured Acidimicrobiaceae bacterium | reverse complement strand
CGCCTACAACGCCGACGATAGGTTCCGTCCGAATCCGGGGATCGACGGCTGGGGAGCGACCGTCTCACCCGAGAAGGGATCCGTCGGCTTTAAACCAGATTTCGCCCGGAGGGCGATGGCATTGCTGGGATTCCTGATTCTGGGATGCGGGGTCGGGTTTGTGATCTGGGGTCGGAAGGAGAGTTCGGAATGAAGAAGGCATTGGTAATGGTTGGTGTTTTCGCCCTGATCGGGTCGGCCTGGGCGTTTCGTCCGACAAAAGCGGAAGAACTGGTTCCGGAATCTCCTCAGCCTCTGAAATCCCACGTTGTGGCATGTGTCGTTGATGCCGACCCAACGAGCCGAGCGGTCATGCAGATTATTCCTTTTGGGGGGATGCGTCTGATAGCCGCTGGGGCCGGGTCAACGCTCTTGGATCGGGAAGTCACCGATTTGGAGCCGATTGAACTCTCTTCTCTGGTCCCTACAGGGACGGGGGTCGTTGGGGTGGAATTCTCGGGGAGTGGCGGAGAAGCCGCCATTGAAGCTTCGGGAGAGACGTCGTTGTGGGCGGGGAACTGTCCGCCGGCGATTACGGCAACAGGAGTGATCACTGCCGTATCGACGGACACGGGGGAATCAACAATGCTGTATCTCGCCAACCCTTACGCCGCCGATGCCGAGGTCGCCGTGCTTTCCAGTTCGGAACAGGGGAGCGACAATCTCGGGGCGTTAAGTTCAATTCACATCCCCGCCCGTTCCGTTGTCTCTCGCAATATCTCGGATATTTTTCGTCTTCGGAAGTCGGTTTCCCTTGTCTTCGAAACCCGGCGAGGAGCATTCCATGCTCTCGTGATCGAGGGAGGCTCAGGAGATACCATGATGGTGGAAGCGAGACCAGGCGCCACTGAATGGTTTGTCCCCGTTCCGTCGTCGATCCCGTCAAACATTCTGGTAGCGCCTTCAACACAGCAACCGACCAGTGTGTTGGTTGAAAGATTCGACGGGGAATGGACGACGGTGTTCGAAGAGATGATCCCAGTCGGGGAGCATCTCGAATTTGACGCAACGACCAAGGGGGAAGGACCCGGGTTCTTGCGTATTACGTCGACGACCCCCGTGGTAGCCGGAATCTCTCTTTTCGGTGACGGGTATCGAGCTGGTGGACCCGGGCTGACTCGACTGGGATATGAGTGGCTCGCTGTCGGGAGCGAGGGGCGTCGAATGACTCTTCTGATCATGAATCCCAACGACGTGGAGGGAGAACTGCGCGTGTTCCACGGAACTCGACAGATAACTCGAACCGTCCCGCCCGAGTCGATGATCGAGGTTCCGCTCCTTTGGGAAGGGTTTGCATCGGTCGAATCTTCAGTGGCGGTTGGGCTGGCATGGACCGCCGAAGAGCCGGGTCTGGCCTACTCGAACGGGTACACCTACACAGAATGGGAATAATCTCTGGAGCGAGTTAGTCGGCTCATAGGCCGTTTCTTGCCGTCCCGGAGGCGAGAATCCTTGATTGAGTCGACGTTTCCTTCTAGCGTCGCCCTATGTCGATTTGTTGTGTCCGATGTGGAGCCCCGGCTGGGGCAGTGATGGCGTTTGATTATGCCGAGCAATCGGTGTGGCTCCTTGAGCTTCACGAACCTCCAGAGAGAGGTCGCGGATACGCTCTTTGCACTGCTCACGCGGATCGTCTGACCCCTCCGGTCGGGTGGACTCTCACCGATCGTCGAAACATCACAGGGCTGTTCGCTCCGGGCGCGACGAGCGTTGTTGCGTGACATGCCTCTAGACCGCGATCTCATAGACGCGGTCAAA
>CAYTVW010000324.1:0-1801 GCA_964441865.1 uncultured Acidimicrobiaceae bacterium | reverse complement strand
AAACCAAACAACAAAACACAAACAGAAGCCAAAAAGCGACGCATCACAAGACCTCCCAGACCTTGGAAATGGCGAATGCCCTGCCACCGCCATGCAGACTAGCTCACCAACACTATGGATAAGAACTCCCGCCCCTACAAAGACGCCGCTTGTAGCCCAAGAATCCCGGGAAAACAGACACGAACCTAAACCTGTACCGTTCGAACCCAATCCCTGCGGTGTCGAACTGACAGCGGAGAAGTCCTAGCCAAAAGACGAGGCTCCTCCCGACAAGACAGCGAGGACGCTCGAAATCCAGATCTCCAAGGCCGGTTCATCGGCCGGATTCACGAACCAGATCTGGCCTTATCCATCAGATCCTGTTTGAGAAGGTGCGATTCTCGGCTCAAGGAGACATGATACGTGTGAGGGTTGACCAGACGCCGAACACCCGGGTCAAGCCTCTCCAGGTCGGATCGACGCCAGTCCCGAGCGGCCCGAATCGTCTCCCTGTCATCAACCGACGATGGAACAACATCCTCCAAAAGCGACTCAATCTCCGAAATCTGATTGCGATTCAGATGTCGTTCTACGCCAGCTTCGGTCGGATGAAAGATGTCGAACGGATCCCCCAACTCCTCGCCTTCTTGAGCGAGGACATCGGCAGTGGCAATCCCCCTCTCGTCATAGACTCTTAGGACCGCTTTTCGCCCAGGATTCACCGTCTTGGCGGGAGTGTCGGAGAGCTTCAACGCAGGCTTCCAGTCCCCAGAATCCTCGATCGCGACCAGCTTGTAGACGCCCGACAAACTCGGATCGCCTTCACTGCTAACCAGTTTCGTCCCCACCCCAAAAGTCAACCGACCGATCACGGACTCCGGCGCGACACCATACCTCGACGCCTCCTCGGAAATCTGGTTGAGGATTTGCCAGATTGTCAACTCATCCAATCCCGAAGACAACACGATCCCCACTTCCGAGAACCCCGCCTCGTCGAGCATCCGAGCCGACTGAACCGCCAGATACGCCAGGTCTCCCGAATCGAGACGTACACCAACCGGGCGGTGCCCCTTCGCCTTTAGTTCCTCGAAAACCTTGATCGCGTTGGGGACCCCCGATTCAAGAGTGTTGATCGTGTCGACCAAGAGAATGCAATCGTCCGGATAGACATCTGCGTAAGCCCTGAAAGCCCCCAATTCTCCTTCTCCGAGAGCCATGTACACCTGAACCATCGAATGGGCGTGGGTCCCCTTGGGAGGAAGACCGAGTTCGTGGGAAGCTCCGACAGCGGAAGAGAAGTCGACGCCTCCAATCAGAGAAGCGCGCGTGGCGGCGGTCGCCCCGTGTTCCGGAGCCCGCCTCATCCCGAACTCCAGAACCGGTCGCCCCCGAGCGGCTTCGGAAACTCGAGAAGCCTTGGTGGCAATGAGCGTCTGAAAATTGAGGTGATTGAGGAGCGGTGTCTCGATTATCTGGGCAAGAGCCAAGGGTCCCTCTACGACCGTTAGCGGAACATTGGGGTGAACGACCCTACCCTCAGGAATGGCCTGCAAATGCAAGGAATCCAGGGTTCCCACATCTGCCAACCAGCCCAAGAAATCATCCCCGAACACACGCCGTCCCCCGTCGGTGGTGTGAGCAGCTAGGTGGGCAAGCGACGCATCGTCAAACCGGGCATCCCTCAGCCAATCAAGGAATGTCGCCATTCCAGCGTTGATGCAGTACCCCGCCTGGTGTCGCCCATAATCGGGATACAGGCGGAAGAAATGCTCAAATCGAGCTAGCCGCTCAGCCAATCCCATCCTGAAATAGAGCTGGGCCA
>CAYTVW010000323.1:0-1802 GCA_964441865.1 uncultured Acidimicrobiaceae bacterium | reverse complement strand
AGCCATGCCATGACTACAGCGTCGGCCACGTCCAGAACCCGATCCAGAATCACTGGCCGACCCCCAATCACGACGACTATCAGCAGGTCCACGCGTTGGGCAAGGTTTTCCATCGCTACTAGATCAGCTTCCGAAACCTGAAGGGTCCGAGTGTCTCCCTGCCATTCGGCGTAGGGACGTTCTGCCACAACCGCGATCCCCACATCCGCATGGCCTTCGACTTCTCCATCCTTTGCCCAAGTGACTTTCTCACCGAATTGCTCAATTAGGGCATCAACGATTGTGGTTCCCGGGATGACTTCAGGACCGGTCCCCTGCCATTCAAGACTCCATCCTCCCGATTGGATTCCGGTGTCATTCGCTCCTTGGCCGGACACGAAGACGGTCTCATTGCCGCTCAGCGGAAGGACCTCGTCGTTGACCAGCTTCACGACCGACTTGGAGACCGCTTCATCAGCGAGAGCCAGATGCTCCACCGAACCCACTGTGTCCACCAAATCTGATCCCGGAACCGGCTCTTCGAATAGACCCAGAGAGAACTTCACTCTGAGTATGCGAAGAACCGCATCGTCGATCCGGTCTAGAGGAATCCGACCCTCCTCGTATAGGGAAAGCATGGTCGAAGTGAAGCGCGGACCGTTGTAGGGAACCATCACCATGTCGATTCCGGCGTTGATCGCCGCTTCGACTGATCGTTCATAGTTGTTTTCGTAGACCAGATCGATCCCCTCCCAGTCGGAGACGACAAAACCTTCGAAACCGAGTTCGCCCTTCAAGACTCCGGTTATCAGCTCTTCGTGAGCATGCATGGGGATCCCGTCGACACTTGAGAACGAAACCATGATCGAGCGAGCACCAGCTTCTATCGCCGCCTGATAGGGCGGAAGATGAATGGCCCTCAAGGCGTCGATACCGACACTGACATCACCCCGGTCAATGATCCCCTCGACCGTCCCCGTCCCATATTCGGCTCCGGCATCCGCAAGGTAGTGCTTAGGGGTCGAGACCATCCCACTGGTCTCATACCCTTCCACAGACGCTGCTGCCAACGCCGCGACTTCTTCCGTTTCTGACCCGAAAGTCTCATAGGCTCGGCCCCACCGGATGTCTTGTATCACACCGACCACAGGCCCGAAATTCCACGGAACGCCCGTCGCAAGCGTTTCTTCCGCGGTTGCCGCCGCCACACGGTTCACAACGTCGGGATCACCGGTCGCTCCCAACCCGATCTGCTGCGGGTAGAGAACAGCGCCCAACAACAAGCCGGCTCCATGGACGGAGTCAACACCGTAAATGAGCGGAATCCCGAGCCGAGTCGATACAGCCGAGTCCTGCAAGCGAGAAATGGTCGAACGCCAATTAGCGACTGTGTTAGGACGAGGATATCCGCCACCCCCCGAAAGAACTCCACCAAGCATGAGCTCAGATATCTGGTCACCGTTGACACTGTTTATCTCGATCAGAGTCATCTGACCGATCTTCTCTTCGATCGTCATCCGGCTAAGAAGGTCAGTAGCACGATCTTCCGATGACGCCGTCGGATCAAGGTAGATGGGATCACCTTCACTGGTCGTCGAACTCGATGTTCCAACGATCGTTGTGGTGGTTCCATCCTCAGTGGTGCATGCGCTGCAGGACAACGCCAAAACACAGAAAGCGACGAGTACGCGTTTCATGATTCCTCCCTCGGAATTCCGAAGCCAAGATACCGCAGTCGACGACCAACCTATGACCAGTGAAAGCCTTCTCTACCGTCCCTTCGTTCCAAAACCGGATGGCCAGCCGAATGTCACACCCGAACT
>CAYTVW010000322.1:0-1816 GCA_964441865.1 uncultured Acidimicrobiaceae bacterium | reverse complement strand
AGGGCAGTGATCCCTCCGTCGGCGAAAAGCAGTGCCTGAACCAGAACAACCACCGAGATGACTGTGATTCCCAGAGCCGGACCGAGGAGAATCACCCCGAGCGCCCCTCCCAATAGATGGCCAGAAGTCCCGGCTGCAACAGGGAAATTCAGCATTTGGAGGACAAACACGAACGCAGCAGCCAAACCCGCCAACGGAATGAGCCGGTCCTTCATCTGACGTCCCGCGCTCGCCAACGCTCCACCTAATCCACCCATGGCGGCGATCCCCGCCCCTGCCGAAGTTGCTCCGTTGATGAATCCGTCCGGTATATGCATCTGTGTCTTCCCTCAGCAATCTAGTTGCGAACCGTTTGCGTTTACGAGGTGACTATAGCGGAGCGCCTGAGAGAACACCTCCAGGCTCAATTAGATCCGTGAACAAGGATTAGCCCTGCTTGATCACTCGTCTGAGTGCTCAGCACACCGCCCGACCAGCAGAAAACGGAGAGTGTCCGCCCTGAACCCGTATCGCTCTTCGACACTGTGGGCTAACTCACTCAGCTCTTCAATCGGTAAGTCAAAGGTCTTTCCACAGACCTCACATGTCACGTGATGATGGTCGAACACCTCATCAAGATGAACCACACCCGGACCGTGAGCCACATAGACATGACGAACCCCACCCGCCTTCTCCAAAGCATCAATAGTCCTGTAGACCGTCGACAGGTCGATCGGTCCGCCCAATTCTTCTTCCGCCAATACTCGGATCTCACTGGCGGTCAGATGATCCCTGTCTCCCTTAGTAAGAACGGAGCAAATCGCCCGACGCGGCCCCGTCACCTTGAGACCTTCCTTCCTAAGGAGACCGATCAAAAGGTTCGGATCAGCCTGGCTCATTTCTCCGAGGAATGAAAGGCACGACTCATGGCGATACAGTTTTCGAGGACAGCGAGAGCGGCTCCCGAGTCTATGGAATGAGCCGCCATATTGACTGCCTCCACAAAGCCCGATGCTGCCCCGTAAGCGACCAAACCCGGAGCCGCGTTGATGAGGGTGGCGTCGCGAGCGGGTCCGGCTTCACCCGTCAACACTGACCTGGTAATCGCCACATTGGTCTCCACATCGCCGCCAATCAGATCAGACGCTTTGCAGCGTTTCACGCCAAAGTCTTCTGGTGTGAACTCGGCATGGGTGATTTCGCCCTGTTTCAGACGGTAGATGAAAGTCGGACCAGTCAGGGTTACCTCATCCAATCCGTCGGATCCGTAGAAGACAAATGCGTGTTCAGCGTTGAGACGCGACAGCACTCCGATCATCCTCTCAGCCATCTTCGGATCAGAGACGCCAATCACTTGGTTCTTGGCATTAGCCGGATTCGCCAAAGGACCAAGAAAATTGAACACCGTCGGTATACCCATCTCTCGACGAATCGGGCCTGCATATTTCATCGAGGGGTGATACAGCTGAGCGAAAAAGAAGCCGAATCCTGTCTCGTGAACCATTCGCACTGTCTGCTCAGGCTCCAGATCGATTGCCACCCCCAAAGCCTCGAGAACATCAGCCGAACCGCACTGAGAGCTAGCTGACCTGTTCCCGTGTTTCGCTACTTTCGCTCCAGCCCCCGCAGCGACCAGAGCCGCAGTGGTCGAAATGTTGAAGGTCCCAGAGCGATCTCCGCCAGTTCCGACAATATCGACTACAGGCTCACCGATGTCCACAACTCGCCCGGCAGAGCGCATACCCTCGACAAGACCCGTCATCTCGTCTACGGTCTCGCCCTTGATCCTAAGGGCGACCACCATTGCGTCGATCTGCGCTGACGTCGCCTCTCCTGC
>CAYTVW010000321.1:0-1818 GCA_964441865.1 uncultured Acidimicrobiaceae bacterium | reverse complement strand
GACATAGCCGGAACCGGGGATGGGGTTCCCGTGGGGACAGGTTTTCGGATCGCCGAGCTTCATGCACATCGCCTCTTCTACTTGACCCGAGATCACCATCTCCCAACGCTCCCCTTCTTCGTGGAGAACCCTCCAGGGGAGGCCAAGGAACCTGTCCCGGTACAGTTCGGAGAGACGGTGCCTTCGAACAACCTCTTCCGCCAGTTCTCTACCGGTTGTGGTGAGTTCGAGTGAACGGGACCCCGCCACAACGACCAGCCCTTCCTTTTCCATCCGATGGATCATCTCAGAGACACTCGCCCGACTTACACGCAGCCAGTCTGCGATTCGGGCTTGAATGGGGATCATCCCCTCTTCCTCCACCAGAAAGATCGTGGAGGCATACTCCCTGAACGACTCCCGGAATTCGTCTTCTCCGCCAGTTGCCATAGAAGCCTTTCCAAACCTCAGGGAAGATCAGGTGAAGCGGTCCGTGGCCTTGGAAAACGACGCCTCACTCTCTGTAAGGTAAACCAAATGCCAGGTACATGCGACTGCAGAGATACCTGAGATTCTTTGCCACGCGAAGATTTTCCACCACACAAACCAAAAGCCAGGCACATGAAACCCAGAGGTGCCTGACATTTGGAGGACCGGCCGAAACGACCGGCTAGTTATTTGGTTTAAGAGTGTTCAGCGCCAGCGACGTCCGCCACCACCGTCACGACCACCATCACGGCCACCGTCACGGCCACCGCGACGCTCTTCGCGAGGCTTCGCCTCGTTCACAGTGATCCGACGGCCACCGAACTCCGAGTCGTGGAGAGCCTCGATCGCGGCATTTCCAGCTGCGTCGTCGATCTCAACGAACCCGAAACCACGGGAGCGGCCGGTATCGCGGTCGCTAATCACCTGGGCCGACGAAACCGAACCGTGCTGTGAGAACAGCTCGACGAGGTCGTCCGAAGTGGTGTTGAAGGGCAAATTGCCCACGTAGATGTTCATAAGTGCTCCAACGTTCAGGACCCCTGACAGTCCATCCCGACTGCCTACATTACCTTACGAACCCGTACATACCGTCAGGGAGGGAGCACGAACCCGCCGATGCAAACGCATCTCGGATGATGCTACATGAGCGGCGCGGTTTTCGCTAGATACGAATCACAGAAGTCGCAACTGCTCTATTAAGGGAAGAGAGAGGCGGAAGACATTCAATCCGTCGTCACGGAAGAAAATCAGGTCGCCGCCCTGCAATCGGGCCAGCGATCTTGAGACCGTCAGGCCAATCCCGATCGATCCTGGTTCGGCCCGGGGAGCGCTTACCCTCGCGTAGGGTTCAAACACTTTCTTCATCTCGCATTCTGGGATTGGCTCCCAATCGTCGGCCACCTCGAGGAATCCTTGATGGCCCCCGTTGCGCACTCGGACAGAGATGCTGTCGCCTCCATACCGAACCGCGTTAGTAATCAGGTTTCGAACAATCTGCCTAACCCTCACCGCGTCCCCGAGTACTTCAACCGGATTATCCGGCTCGTCGACTCCCAACTCGATTGAAGGAACAGTTGCGACAGCCCGACGAGCCTCCACTCCAAGATCCATTTCGACGATGTTCACTTGCACTTCGCCGATGTCGGCTCTCGCCCAAACCAAGAGATCGTCGATCACATGCGACATCTCTGAAGCGTGAAGCGAGATCACGTCCTCGAACTCGTCCCTTTCGGACTCTTTGAGAGTCTCTCGCCATTCTTGGAGATGATTGGCGAATCCAACTACCGCGGTCCGGGGGGTCCGTAATTCGTGAGCCACTGACGCCAGGAAACGGTCTTTCGATTGGAGCAT
>CAYTVW010000320.1:0-1826 GCA_964441865.1 uncultured Acidimicrobiaceae bacterium | reverse complement strand
ACCGTCCCATGCGTTCTCGGCCTCTGCGACAAGAAGGCCCGCCTGAGTCTTGAGGTTTTCGTGAACATTCATGAGAGCTTCGGGGGGTGCGAGTGCCGAAAGGCCACTTGCCCAGTTGGCCACATTGCTCTTGAGCTCGTTCAGCCGGGTCTCGGTTTGGGCGTAGGTGAGTGTTTTCGGATCAGAATCCCACCCAGTGTTGACTTCGTTCATCTCGGTTTTGAAGACTTCCAGCTGTTCGACCGCTTGTTCCAGTGATCTTGTATAGACAAGAACTCCTGGATCGTCGGGGTTGATCGGTTGGGTAGTGGTTTGAGCGTCCGGCAATGTGGTCGGCACCGTTGTGACTGTGGTGGTGGTGGTGTCGTCCGCGGACAGGTCTATTCCTTTGACTTCGTTCACAAATACCCAAGTGAAGGTCGCCATCCCCAGTACCACCAGGGGGAGTAGCCATCTGCCAGGGCGAGGATCAGGATTCATCGACATCGGTTACTCAACGTTAGTCAGATAAGAGCCAGTTCCCGAAGATAACAACCCTCTTGTTGAGGATTTCTTCTGGTTATAGGTTGGATCCCATGAACGATTGGGAGCCAAGACCTCAGCCATCTCAAGATGAGACCTTCGAGTCAATCCCTTGGGACTCGCTTCTCCGGAGCCCGAGGCGACAGGAGTGGATGATCATGGCAGGCGGGCTAGCTGCAGTGGTTGTGGTGTCGGCTCTGGTGGCGCGTTTCGTGTGGGGGACACCTGATTACGGTGAAGTGACTAACCCAATTTCGGTTGAGACGTCTACGACGACTGAGCCGAAACTCCTGACAGAGGCGGAGTTGTTCACGGGAGATGTTCTCGAACCCGCCGGAATAGCAGGCGCGACGGCATGGGTGTTGCGAGAGTACTTCACTTTGGATGGTGGAGATTTCCGGGGTCAGCTGGGTGTGGATGATTCAGAGGTCGGAACGTTCCGGTCATATGTCGATTCGGTGGATGTTCAGTCAGTGAAGACGATCTCATCCAAAGCGTATTCAGTGAGAGCCGTTGTGACGAGGATGGAGTCCGTAGACGGTTCCGGGTATAGGCGTCTGCCTCCCCTATGTGTCGAGGTTGTCTTGTCTATGGGAGAGGATGGGTTCGAGATGATTGATCTCCCCGTTCCTGTCGAGCTCCCCGAGGTCGGGATTGTGCCTCCATTGGCCGAAACCGAGGAGATGGTTGATCCTCCGGAGCAAGTCCGGCGTCAGGCGATTGCGGTGTTGTCTCGGGCAGGAACCCCTGATCAGGAGACGCTGAAGTTCTCGCGTCACTTGGGTTATTGGCGGGGAGAGTCGGTAGTTGATGATCCAGCAGGAGTGCGGTGGTCTTTGGTTGTGTGGTTGAATGAGAGCGGAGAAGAGGTAACCCCTATCCCTTAGTTCCTAGATCGAATGAAAAGAGGATTTTGGGGATTCGTTGGGAACCTTACGTGTTCCGCATACGTCTAGGTATTGAATATGCAGGTACTCTTGCAGGGCGTGAAGACAAAACAACCCTTGTTCGGTCGACACCCGCAATCGGTCGGCTATTACCTAAGTCTGACCGCCGGGACACTCAGGACTGTCGTGGACATTGGGATGATGGTCCTGGGTACGGGACTCCTTGTCCTGGCGCTTGCGACTTTCGCTGAGACCTTCGAGTTGGCCGAAACACGGCTGGAAATGTCGACCGGAGCCGGGTTGGGGGCCTTGCTTATCCAATTGGTGTGCGCCGGTTGTGCGTTCGGAGTGGCTTCCGAAGGCGGTTACGGGTCCTCTGACAGTGTCATGCGGATCCCAGACGGGGAAGTTGGGGTA
>CAYTVW010000319.1:0-1886 GCA_964441865.1 uncultured Acidimicrobiaceae bacterium | reverse complement strand
AGCGACGCTCGTATTTCAGATGAGTCGTGTTCTCGGAGGTTGGTGATGTTGACCCGTCTTCTGAAGGAGATCGAGTCCTCGGGCGGGACCGCAACCGTCTCGGAGTTGGCTCGAAGGCTTGGCGTTGACCCGGGCGTGGTCTCGGCCATGGCGGGAGTGCTTGAGGCTAGGGGAGCATTAACGTTTTCCGATTCAGGATCTCTGTGTGCGTTCCCCAAATGCGGAGGATGCTGTCGGTCGTGTCCGCTGAACGAGTCGTTCTTTTCGGAGAAAGAACACGCGGATTGAAGACGAGGGGACTCTTACATTCGGTCGGGTACTTCGATGCCGAGAAATCCCAAAGACAACTCCAGAACTGTGAGAGTCGTTTCGACCAGCCGAAGCAGCGAGGATCGACGATCAGAGTCGGGCTCGTTGAGGACGTGGCATGAGTCGTAGAAGCGGCTGAATGTCGCGGTCAGATCGTATGCGTATTCAGCGAGATGGTTGGGTGCTCGGAGTTCGATAGTGCGATTGAGGACTTCGTCTATCCGGTCGAGTTGCAGCATGAGATTCTTCTCAGCTTCCACTTGGGGTGGGAGGAGGTCTCCCGGAACGAAACCCTTCTCAGCGGTGTTTCTGAGGATCGACTTAATTCGGACGGCTCCGTATTGCAGGTAAGGCCCGGTCTTGCCTTCGAAGGAAGTGAATCGGTCTATATCGAAGATGTAGTCAGACGTCCGGTTGTTGATCAGGTCCGAGAACTTGAGCGCGGCAATCCCGACCTTGTGCGCGATCTCCGTTTTCTCGTTCACCGGATAGTCCTGGGCGATCCCCGTCTCGGAGAGTCGCAGCGAAGCAGCATCCCTGACCATTTCTATGAGGTCTCTGAGTCTGATAACTCCGCCTTCTCGCGTTTTGAACGGTTTCCCGTCTTTTCCGTTCATGGTCCCGAACTTGATGTGTTCCATTTTCACGTCTGAAGGGACGAGTTGGGCGGCTTCGGCGACTCTGAATACCTGTTCGAAATGGTCGGCCTGCCGAGCATCGACTACATAGAGGACCAGTTGAGCTCCGAAGTCGCTGACTCGGTGTTCCAACGTGGCAAGGTCGGTGGTGGCATAGACATAACCCCCAACAGAGGTCTCCAAGAAGAGAGGAGGCCATTCACGATTGTCGTCGGGCCGATCGACCCGGACCACAACAGCTCCTTCGTCTCGACGCGCCAGACCCTTTTTCTCAAGTCTCGCCACAAGATCGGGCAAAGATGATCGAACATCAGACTCTCCGTACCAGACATCAAAATCGACTCCGAGGTCGTGGAAATCCCGCCGTTGGCTCTCCTCTGAGACTCTCTTCATGTGTTTCCACAGAGCGAAGTATCCGGGGTGCTCTCCCTGGAGGGCGACGGTAGCCAGCCGCGCCTTTTCAGCGAACACGGGGTCTTGTTTCGTTCGGGCTGCAGCCTCCGGGTAGATCCTTTGGAGATCGTCGAGGGTGACCGGAGAATCCTCGGGGAAAGAGTCAGGGAGAGGGTCAGCGAAATATGGGAGCTCAGGCTGTTCTTCGGAAATCGCAGCGATCAACTGTCCCATCTGCAATCCCCAGTCACCGAAATGGGGATCACGGATAACTCTGTGACCAGCGAAGGAAAACAACCGCGCCAGGCTGTCACCGATGATCGTTGCACGAATGTGACCGACGTGCATGGCTTTGGCGACGTTCGGGCCGGCATAGTCGACTACGACTGTGACGGAGTCTTCGACTGGCGGTATCCCGGCTCGTGGCCCGCTCATTTCCATGATCCGCTTCGCGAGAGTGTCGTCGGTGACGTTGAGATTGATGAACCCGGGACCAGCCATGTCGGCGCTTCCGATCCTCGAGTCAGCCTTGACCAGAGAAGTGAT
>CAYTVW010000318.1:0-1919 GCA_964441865.1 uncultured Acidimicrobiaceae bacterium | reverse complement strand
GTTGCCTGAGCGTATTCCGATGAATGAATAGAGCGTCGGCGGTGCTGGCTGCGGATCCCCCGTGCAGTGCATAAGATTCAAGGGTCTCAAGTAGACGGGTGCCAAATTGTGCATCGTGCAGAGCGACCGGCGTCAGCTCGATGTGTAACCATTGTATTTCCGGTGCAAGGTCATTGATGAGACGCGGGAGCTCAAAGACGAGCCGGATGGAGTCGTAGTCGACGACTTGAGGCGCTCTTCTGGTCGATGAGAAACTCGCCCATGCCAGTGCGGTGCGTGCCTGATACAGAGAAGTCCTGACACTTGTGGTCTCGCTTGTAGCCTGCCCTATCCCCACATCCGCGCTGAGCCCAACTCTCGCTTCCAGATCACTGATCCAGCCTGTGACTCGGGAGTTGATTTCATGGGCTCTTGCGACCTTCTCGTTCTGGATAAGCAATACGACAAGAGTCCCTGACTGAGTGATCAGCGTGTCTGGCCCAAGATCCAAGTAGGCACTCTCTTGGATGAGGCGTCCAAATGTCTCAAGATCAGACCCTATTCGCTTCACTTGAACAAGAATGGGCGTGAACACTCCACCCCTCCAACCAAGGAACTTCAAGCTCTCTTGAATTTGCTCCTCTCGATCGGAGGCCAGTAGTGCCACCAACTGTGCGGCTCCGCTCGGAACGCTACCCATGTTGCCGACAAGGACACCCACTTGGGTAGCAAGAATGCCGAGACGAGTGACATCTTCCTGAGTGAACTTTCTTCGAGAGTAGCAGTTCAAGGCTCCACGTGCGATGCCGAAACCGAGCGACGAAGATATGTGATTGTAGCCCGCATGTTCGTAGCGCTGTTCCGTCTCTCGCGCGACCTGCTTCGAATGGGTGAGCCAAACCTTTGGCTCCTCATCTGTTTCAGCTGCTCTTTCGGCCACAGCGATAGGTTCCGACGTCGGGGCAATCCAACTCGTGTAGTCGATGATGCATGCGTCTGCATCGAGGAGAGTAAGGATTCGTTTCGCTGACTCTCGAATAGCCGCAGGGAGGGAGGAACTAGACGCAGGTGGAAGATCGGAGAGAAACCTTGCCGTGGCGGACTGCAACTCCAGTTCTCGGACGGTTTCCGCGCGCTTGAGACCACTCCCGAGTAAGAGGCCAACCTCTTCAGAGATCGCGAGTTCCTCCTGCCCGAATGTTCGGTCATCGGAAGAGTACATCGCGAACACTCCGTACAGCAGGGCGTCGTCGAAGATCGGCACAACGAGCACTGATGAATAGTCATTCTCATCAACACCGTCAACGGCCATGAACCTCGGGTCCTTCATCGGACTTTCATTGATGAGTACCGGCTTTCGGTGGAGCGCGCTCCAGCCCGTAATTCCTTCTCCTAGACGGATCTGAATGGTTCCCAGCGTCAGCGCCAAATCGATGCGAGTGACTGTGCGGAGGACAAGGCGCTCCAAATCGGGATCCCAAAAATAGACGAACACACTTTTCGCCCCTGTAGCATCGGCGACCAGCTCGACGGCCGCTTCCGCGAGTCCGATGGGATCCTTTCCGGATGAGAAAAGTCGGACGAGCTCTGCAAGCACCTCGCCTCGCAGCTGCGGATAATCGGCTCGAAATAAAGAACGGGATTGGTCAGATTCTCCCATGCTTCCGCCTTTCTCGTCGTTGAGTGAGGACTTCACACCGTGCCAAAAGCTGCTTGCCGCCTCCAGATGGCACGGTTCTTCCCTCAGGGTCGTATCCATCGCCACCACAATCGTCTCATGGTTCCAAGCGATCAAACGGCTACGCGAGAGTCACCGCTGCCCTGGTTCGGAAACGTGATTCAGAGCCTTCACATCACGACAATGCGCTTTCGATGATCGCTGTGTATGGTGCATGCTTCAGCTCCGGGAAAGCATCATGCACACCCTGGTTGGCGATCGT
>CAYTVW010000317.1:0-1922 GCA_964441865.1 uncultured Acidimicrobiaceae bacterium | reverse complement strand
ACCGTCTACTCGACCCTTGCCGGGGAGCAGGTCCGATATATCGCCAATGACTGCAAGGCAGTTGTTGCGGTTGTCGAAGACCCGTCGTTTGTCCACAACTGGAAAGCAGTGAAAGAGTCCGGTGGTGCCCTCAGATACATAGTGTTGATGGAGGGCGTGTCCGGCTTCCCGAACGAAGACTGGATCATCTCTTACGACGAGCTGATGGACCGGGGGAGGGCCCTTCTGGAGCAAGACCCCGAGGCCGCTGAGAGGACCGCGGCAACGGTGAAGCCCGAGTCTTTGGTGACTCTCATCTACACCTCAGGGACTACGGGGACTCCCAAGGGTGTGATGATCTCTCACCGAAATGTCTTGTGGACTGTCGAGTCTGTTCGGATGGTCATCGATTTTCCTCCCAACACCTGTTTGGTCTCCTATTTGCCGCTAGCTCATATCGCCGAACGCCTTGCTAGCCAGTATCTGATCACGATACTTTCGGGGAAGGTCCACTACTGCCCGGTGCTTTCCGAGCTGAAAGAGGTTCTTCCGATCGCGAGGCCGGAAGCTCTGATGGGGGTCCCTCGGGTCTACGAGAAGTTCTATTCGGCGATGATGAATGCATTCGAAGAGAACCCGAAACGAGACCTGATCATGAAGGCCCTTGAGAATGCACTCGAATACGTGAGGTCTCAGCAGAACGGGAATAGTGGTCCTTCCATTGGGGTGAAAGCGAAGCACGCGTTGTTCGACAAGCTGGTGTTCTCGAAAGTCCGCCGACAGATGGGTCTCGATCGGTTGGCGATTGCCGCGACGGCTGCCGCCCCAATCGATTCCGAGTTGATCGTGTTTTTCAACGCCATTGGGGTTCCGTTGGTGGAGATTTACGGGATGAGCGAGGACACCGGACCGGCCACTATCAATCCGACCAAACCGATCAGAGACAACCACATGGGGACAGTGGGTCGGCCGCTCCCAGGGGTCGAGATCAAGATCGCCGAGGACGGAGAGATCCTGATGCGGGGCGGAATTGTGGCCGCTGGGTACTACAACCTCCCTGAGGCAAGTGCCGAAACCTTCGATCCCGAGGGATGGCTCCACTCGGGGGACATCGGAAAGATGGACGATGGCTATCTCTCGATCATCGGGCGGAAGAAGGAGATCCTTATTACGGCTGCCGGGAAGAACGTCGCACCGGCCCGGTTGGAGACTCTTGTGAAAGGCCATCCCTTGGTCGCACAGGCATGCATGGTGGGAGATCGTCGGAAGTACATGACGATGCTGGTGGCCCTCGATGCGGAAGAGGCACCCAAATGGGCGGAGAACAATGGGATCGAATACAAGGGACTTCCCGATCTCACTGCCAACCCGAAAGTCATCGAATCGATCCAGAAGACGATCGATGAAGCGAACCGCGAGGTTGCCCGAGCCGAACAGGTGAAGCGATTCACGATTGTCCCGGACGAGTGGACACCCGAGTCAGGGGAAATCACGGCGAGTCTCAAGCTGAAACGCAGGGTCGTAATCGAGAAATACGGAGTTGAGATCGAGGACATGTACGTCGAAGACGTCTAGGCATCTCCTCATAGCCGCCTTTCTGATCACTCGTGGATGACCACGGGGACACCGGGACTGACCAAGGTTGCGAGTTCTAAGACAGCGTCGTTGGGGAGACGGATGCACCCCAACGATGCTGCTTCCCCGATCGATTCGGGGCGGTTGGTGCCGTGGATTCCGATTACGGCATCGCTCCCGTTCATTTCGGTGACAGTCTCGGAGAATGCGGAAGTCCCGAACGCGTGAGGACCCCACGGACCGGTCTCGTCGTTGATTATCACTGAATCGGTGATAAAGAAGTGTCCTATTGGGGTGGGGTTCGACGGACGGCCAATTGCGACAGCCGATTCCCACGCGACCGTGTTGTCAACGTGAACTCGGAGTAC
>CAYTVW010000316.1:0-1933 GCA_964441865.1 uncultured Acidimicrobiaceae bacterium | reverse complement strand
TGATCCGGTGGACCGCCCAACCGCCCCAGGCTGCCACCCACAAGCACCCGTCGTTGTCGACAGTGAGACCGTCGGGGGCACCAGCGAGTTCACCGAATTCGAACAAGGTCCTTCGGTTCTCCACTTCTCCCGTCTCAGGGTGATAGTCCATCACGTCGACCCTCCGAGTAGGGGTGTCGACGTAGTAGAGAAGATCCTCGTCGGGTGACCACCCGATCCCGTTCGAGATAGTCACATCGGTGAGAACGGTCCGGACAGTCTTGTCGGGCTCAAGGACCATCAACTCCCCGACTGGAGTATCAGCCGCATAAGCCATCGAACCCGCGAAGAACCGCCCGTACCGGTCGCATGCGCCGTCGTTCATTCGCATATCGGGCCCCATCCCAAGGTTCAGATCAGTCTGGGTGAAGCCTTTCATGTCGAGTAATCGGAACCCGATTCCAGTCGCTAATGCCCATCCGCCGCGCACCCTCGGCGCCACGGCACCAACTGGAATCTCGACATCCAACACCAGGTCGTCTCCGTCGCTGAGCCGAGTGGAGTGGATCGTCCCAGAAAGAATGTCGACCCACAGCATCCGACCGATCGAACCGTCCCAGATTGGTCCCTCCCCCAGCTCTGCACGGGCGTCAAGAAGACAGGAGACGTCGGTCACTTCTCCCATTCGGTCTCCATACATCCGATCGAGCCGGGATCGTCGCGTCTCACGAGGAGCCGAACACCTCCCGAGCGAAAGCCAACTTCAATCGGTGATGATGAGTCCCGCCGCCTTCGTGCCCGTTGAACTCGTACACCTCGATCTGTTTGGGACCGCCATACCAGTTGTAGGCGGCGAAAACGGTCGAGGGGGGTGTGACCATGTCGGTGAGTCCAACCGAGAACAAGGCTGGACAGGTTGCTCGTTTCGCATGGTTCACAACGTCCACATAGGAGAGCGTATTGAAGACTGCTGGCAACTGGTCGCGATGGAACTTCCCGTACTCGACGATTTCACCATATGGGTATTCAGAAGTGATTTTCACTGCCCGTCGGAAATGGGCCAGGAAAGGTGTATCGCACATCACCCCCTGAATCTCGGCCAACCCGGCCGCTGCCAGACCAAGGCCGCCTCCTTGGCTTCCACCGTTGACAATCACTCTCGTGGGGTCGACGCCCTCGAACTCCCGGACCGCATCGATTGCCCTCACCGCGTCGACGAAAAGCCTGACGTAGTAGTACGACTCGGGCTTTTCAATTCCACGAGTCATGAAACCGGGTACCGCGGGCGTCCCGGTGTCGCTGGGATCGGGAGTGTCACCGACCGACCAGTTGGAGCCCTGTCCTCGACAATCCATCACGAAGTGGGCGTACCCAGCGCAGGCCCAACTCAGCCAGTCGTGAGGAAGTGACCTCCCTCCCCCATAACCGATGTATTCGACGATCGCGGGGAGACGCCCTTCCCGGTTCTTGGGCATTATCAGCCAAGCCTTTATCGCGTCTCCCCCATGTCCAGAGAAGGAGACGTCCCACGCTTCTACCAAAGGAAGCCCGGGATCTGTCTGATCAAACGATGTCGCTCGGCCCAGCTTCCTTGCCTGGGAGATCGCATCCGTCCAAAAGCCGTCGAAGTCTTCCGGTTCAGTGACTTCTGGCCGATACTTCCGGAGTTCTTCGATTGGGAAATCGAATTCCATTATGAGACCACCACAAATAGTCGTTCTGCAATGAATGAAGGTAGCTGAACTTCGAGCGATGGTTCGATCACTACCCGAACACCCTCGTTTGATTGGCTTTGAAACCTGATGGTTTTCCCCGGAAGAAATCCGTTCTTGTCAAGCAGATCCAAGGCTTCTTCGTCGCTTTCCAGCTCTGAAGAGATCCTTCCGAGGGGGAGCATCTCCCCTGGGATCATCTCGCTGACGGGTTTCATCGGTGGTCGGACATAGCCGGAACC
>CAYTVW010000315.1:0-1974 GCA_964441865.1 uncultured Acidimicrobiaceae bacterium | reverse complement strand
GAGGTCGCCGGTTCAAGTCCGGCCAGCCCGACCACCTTCTCTGAGATTCTGGTTCTCGTGATCTCAACCGAATCGCCCCCATTCGAGAGGATGGGGCTCCCTGACCGAGATGATCCGGGTCATTCAGATCACATCAACCGCGAAGACGATCCTCGGAGGCAGTTCCCTTCAGGGCCGAAGGCTTTTTCCGGAACTGTTCTCTTCCGTGATGATTCAGGGGGAACGATATCGGAATGGCAAGCGCTGATTGATCCTGAGCGAGAACTTCGCGCAGAACACATGGACAGCTTGAAAGCGCGCGGCCTTGTCACCGCGCCCAAGTCCCGAGAGATAGCCGGGGGACTCGAGGACCTCTATCTGTGCGAGTCCCCGCCGTTGACAATCGTCCTTTCGACATTTCCTTCTTACGTTGTGAATACCCTCGAATCGGCTTTGGGGTTCTTCTATCTCCTTCTTTCCCGATTTGGACGATGCCACTGGCGGCCAAGTATCTCCGCAGCGGCAGTCGCAGTCTCCATCACTGTTATGCCACGGTCGGCCTCTAGACCGGAAAAGGGGCATGCCGCGCTTGAAGACGCCTGCGCTGCAGGGAGTTTTCTTGCATGGCACCCGGCTAACGACTCGAAGTTCGTCCTCTACTGGCAGGAAGGCATTGATCCTGCGGCGAGAAGGAAATGGGCTGGAATGGAGCCCCGGAACTCCCGACTTGTTGCTCTAGACGCTCAGTCGGAGATGCCTCGAGAGCACTTCCTTACTCGCTAGCATCCGGAAGTTCCTCTAACAGCCGGGTTTCTGGAGGCGACAGCTATCTTCAGATTCCTGATAGCGCAGTCACAGACAGGCATTTCAGCCTCCACGAAAAGAGAAATAAGTGGACGTAGCCCAAAAGCTTGGCCTTTCTCGGGAAGACGCAATAGCGGTGAATAGCGATTGCATGACTGCTCTCTGCCCCGTGGCAGCAGCCGACGGAATCGTCTCAACTGCCGAGCGCCGACCGATAAGCGTTCCATCGCCAACTGGATCGCAATGAAGCGACTTCGGCCAAGACGCGTTCTCCTCGGGGCAGCAGCCCTTCTCCTCACCGTCATTGCACTCTGGCCCTTCTACAACCCAGGTTGGCGGTATGGAGTTCGAGGGGTAGACGTTTCACATCACCAAGGCCCAGTCGACTGGGAGGCTCTGAGAGCGGACGGGACAACCTTCGCCTACATCAAATCTACGGAGGGTGGAGACTGGGTCGATAGCCGTTTCGAAGACAACTGGGGTGCCGCTGATAAGGCCGGCCTGTATCGGGGTGCGTACCACTTCTTTACGCTGTGCGCGACTGGTGCCGACCAGGCAGCCAACATGATTGCAGTGGTGCCTGATACGCCCGGTATGCTCCCACCCGCCGTAGATCTCGAATTCGCAGGCAACTGCTCGGCCCGGCCGACCGTAGACGAGTTCCTGAGCGAATTGGAGGTGTTCCTTTCTGAACTCGAAGCTCATTACCGAATGCGGCCCGTGATATATACGAACGCGCACTTCTATACCGCGTATCTCTCTCAGAAGCCACCCGAAGCAGTCTGGTGGATGCAATCACCCATCCTTGAACCGTGGGGCTCACCGGACTGGACATTCTGGCAATACACCCCGGGACCCAAGAGGGGAGTGAATGGCAGCGTCGACCGGAATGTGTTCAATGGAACCTTGACAGATCTCATTGCCCTCACTGATCGAAAAACGGAATGAAGACTCGAAGCCAGTCAGCTCCGCTCCCAGTTACCTAGGGCCATGCCCGGTAATCACTACCAAGCGCTGCTATCCGGACGGCTATAGGCGACTCTGCCGCTGTTCCGAATTCTTGAGCACGAAAACGGAGACGGCTCGGATCGGTGCCAAAAGCCTCCCGGTGTGTGGAGATTCGCCGGGTCTCCATCGAATGAACCCCTAGTGAGCGCCACACGACACTCGAAGAGTCTTCTCGATATCAGA
>CAYTVW010000314.1:0-1977 GCA_964441865.1 uncultured Acidimicrobiaceae bacterium | reverse complement strand
CCGGGGCCGTCTCGTGTAGGCCGGTGAGTCGATGTTCGATCTCTGCCCCATAATTCGTTATGTGAAGCTCGTGTCGTGTCCCGAGGGCCTCGGCGGCGGCGACACAGGCGTCGTACGACTCACGCATCTCTTTCGTGGAGAAGTTGGTGTGGGCTCCGGCGCCGTTCCAGTCGCCCCGGACTGGTTTGGGGTCGAGGTGAGCGGAGACATCGAAGTCCTCGGCGATTCGGTATAACAGCCATCTAGCCAGCCAGAGCTCGTCAGACACCTCAACTGGGCCGAGGGGGCCAACTTGAAACTCCCACTGTCCGATCATCACCTCGGCGTTGGTCCCGGCGATCTCGATCCCACAGGCTATGCAAGCCGCGGTGTGTGCTTCGACGATCGGGCGACCGAAAATCTCGTCAGAGCCGACGCCGCAGTAGTAACCACCTTGGGGAGCCGGATACCCGCCTTGGGGGAATCCGAAGGGACGTCCGTCTTTGAAGAAGGTGTATTCCTGTTCGATCCCAAACCAAGGATCGTGATCCTTATACTTCTGCGCGACGTTGAGGCAGGTGGCACGAGCATTCGACGGGTGGGGTTCCATATCTACGGTCAATACTTCGCAGAGGACCAGCTTGTCATCTCCTCCACGGATAGGGTCGTTGACGACTTTGACAGGGTTCAAGACGCAGTCCGACTGGTTTCCCGGGGCCTGGTTGGTGGAGGAACCGTCAAAACCCCAAACGGGAAGCTCCGCGCTATTGGGTAGAACCTTTGTTTTCGAACGGAGTTTCTGGGTCGGCTTTGACCCGTCTATCCATATGTATTCGGCTCGGTATGACACATTTCTCCTAGTCCGGGGTTGAAGTCACTCTTGTCAAGTGGAAACTTAGCCATCTGAATTCCTAGAGGCATTCGAGTATTGCTCCGCTGGCACAGTCTCTGTCAGAGAGAGACGCGTAATCCGAGTATCGCCAGACGGGTGATCATCCAATACCTGGGTTGGATGTGCGGTGTTTACCCCGGGATCACCATATCGCCCCAAGCGGAGCCCGTTCTCAGGATTTTGACCATCCTCAGCCAGGCAGCGTCGAATTTCCGAGTCTGTTCTGGAGTGAGATCGTCGGGTCGAGAGGTGGGTCCCGCCGGTGCTGCCGCTTTGGTCTCTTTCAACATGAACATTGGGACGACTCTGAGCTCAGTTACCACGAACGCTCCGTCTGGTTGCTCGGTGATAGTCGCCGTGACGAATAGCTGGTCTGTCTGCGGTGGGTAGTTCTGGTTAGAGAGTTGGTTTCCCAGGCCGTAGACGACGTATTTGCCGTTGATCTTGTCGACCTGCTGCATCTGGTGAGCGTGATGGCCGACTATCAGGTCGATATTGGGCGATGCGGTCAAAACCGGAGCGAGGCGTTGCTGTTGAGCGCTGAGGCGAGTCTGATACTCATTGCCCCAGTGAAGACTGATCACGACGAACTCAGCACCCATCTCTTTGGCTTGGGCGGCATCGGCGAGGATCTGTTCTTCTTTGATCAGGCGTCCGGTCCAAGGGACATCCTCTGGGAGTCGGAATCCGTTGAAACTCCATGTGTAGGAGAGGTGGGCAACCTTGACGTCGTTGATGTCGTAGAACCGGCTCTCCCATTCCTCTTCGGGGGTTCGAGCCGAACCCGAGAAGCGGAGACCGGCATCATCGAAGACTCCCAGGGTCTCGTGGACCCCGCTTACTCCCATATCGATCGTGTGATTGGAGGCCGTAGAACAAGAGTCGTACCCGATTTCCTTGAGGTCGGCCACAATCTCGGTCGGGGCACGGAACACGGGGTAGTAGAAAAGCCTGGTGTTGTCTTCGGATACTGGCGTCTCCATGTGGCAGACCGCCCAGTCGACGCGTTCGACCAACGGCTGGATGTATCGGAAGAATCGGCGGAAGTCGTGTTCTCTTCCAACCTCTTCTCCGTACCTAGCAGCCCACTGCTTAAGTGTCCGATG
>CAYTVW010000313.1:0-1993 GCA_964441865.1 uncultured Acidimicrobiaceae bacterium | reverse complement strand
TCGTAAATACGTCGCAACAACATCCCAGCTACTGCGGGCTTAAGCATAAGCAGCCACGATTTCCAGCTTGTTATCCCAGAAGCTTCCCCACCTGTCCTATGAGATCTCACAGCATCTAGAAGACCCGGCTCATGAAATTTCATAAGCCGGGTCTTGCGGAAAAACGGGCTTCGGGATTACTGGGCAATCTTCAATACGGCCCAAGCGATAGCAGCGAATATCAAGGCCGAATACACTGCTAGACCGATTCCGATCTTGGATGGAGGTCCTGGGTGAAAGTGTTCCTTGAGCTTGGCCGCACCTATTCCCAGGAGTATGGCAATCGTGTAATAGATCGCTTCCCCCACGCCCTCGGACAATGCCAAAATCACAACACCTGTTCTATTCATGGTTCACTCCGGTATTTCGTACTTGAGATATGCGCAGCCCAGTCGTCTCCGAGGCCCACTCCGGGCTCAGAGCCTCGATACGCGAAACCATGCTAGGAACCTCGTGGCAGCGCTGCCGGGTGCATTTCATGCGGAACCTGCTGTCGTGAGTTCCGAAAAGACACACCGAAAGGGGCGAGGATTCCGGCCAGAGTTGGTTGCCTTCTCCTTAAGTACAACGGAAACTTGCCATGCTCCAGCGGATCACTGAGAGATAAAGAACCAGAGGATGAAGGCGTAGCTGGTGACAACGATGAAGGCGATATAGCCGATTAGAGCCTTCTCCACTTTGGAAAGTGGGCCCGGGTGAAAGCGATTCCTGAGCTTAACTCCGCCCGATACAATGAGAATCAGAGCCAACGCCCATATGTAAATTCCCAAATCTCGTTCTTGGGCGAGCAAGAACGAAGCGTTCAATCCAATCACGTTTTTCCTCCTTTTGATTGCGATGGCTGCAGGGTGTTCTGCCGACGAACTGATTCGTCATTCAACCGAATCCGGGTAATTGATGACTGTGCGCGGACTCCGAATTCGCCAAGAATTATGATTCATCCCGGCATTTCGAACTTTTTGTACGGACAAGCTGGGGGATTACTCAGTCTTTCCGCATAATTTGGAATGCCCCAGTATCGGAAAGCTATCACGTATCGGCATTGATAATACTGAAGTGTTGTGAATTCGTTTTCAAGAGCGTTGATGATATATAGCGCTCCAATGGCACCGATTGCGCACATAACGGGATGCGCAGCGCCAAAGTGGGCGCAGAACCAGACCGATAGGCCTGTGGGGCCCATCTGGGTCAGGGTCTTGAGTTCCCATCCCCAAAGCCAGACATAGATGTTCTTCCCGAAGGTGATTGAAGGGTCGGCAACCACCGGGTAAGCGGCTCCGGTGTGCTTGACCGTCTGGACAAGGGTTGTTCCTTCGAGCCTGTATGAGGTTGGGACAGCATCGCCGTTGGCGTCGACCGCCCAGGGAGTCTCGATCTCGAATCCCATTCCGTCTTCGTTGGTGATTGACACCGATCCGTTGTCTTGAATCAGGATTTCCGAGTCGCTTGGGACTTCCAGAGGGAATCGGTATTCGGTTGGAGCTTTGAGGCCTTCCAGAACCACCGCGATTCGGATCTGATCGTGCTTGGGTACTTGAACTGCTATCGAGGCACTTTCGAAGACGTCCTCGTAGACAGCGGTTCCGTTCTTCGTTATCGCGGCGTGTTGAGTTTGAGAATCAGTGGGGAGTCCGATGCCGATAGTCTCATCGCTTCCAATGAGTTCGACCTGGTCTGATGTGTCGGCGGGGATTCGTACCGATCCCCGAGAGGAAGAGGTTACGAAGTCGTTACTTGGTCGTGGTGTTGGGACGACGATAGTGCCGTGGGGGCCTCCCCTAGCATCGAGAGCAGCCTCTAGCAGTGAGGCAATCCTGTCGGCCGGAGTGTCCGGACGAGCAGCCAGTGTTGGCGCCGCGTAGATAGCCATGACTAAAGCGGTCGCGAGGGTCACCAGGCGAGTCAGTCTGCTGCGGATCACGTATGTCTCCCATCAGTTGAGTGCTCGGCGGAG
>CAYTVW010000312.1:0-1996 GCA_964441865.1 uncultured Acidimicrobiaceae bacterium | reverse complement strand
TTTCAGAGGCCGTGGAGGCGGCTGCCAGCTCCGATAGGTCGGATACCGGTTTCAATGAGTCGATTGGGTGGGTGCCGGAGTGTCGTGACAGCAGGGAGGCTTCGTCTTGCGGGCTGGGATATCCGAGAGAGATTCGCATGAGAAATCGATCGAGCTGGGCTTCGGGGAGAGGGAATGTTCCTTCGAATTCGACTGGGTTTTCAGTGGCGAGAACCAAGAAGGGCTCTGGCAGTCGCCGACTTACACCGTCCGCCGAAACCTGTCGTTCCTGCATGGCTTCAAGGAGAGCGGCCTGGGTTCTGGGCGTTGCCCTGTTGATCTCGTCGGCCAGGAGGACTCCAACGAAGACGGGGCCCGGGCGAAACTCGAAGTCACCGGCCTTTTGGTTATAGACCATTGAACCCGTGAGATCCGAGGGCAACAGGTCGGGGGTGCACTGCACCCGCTTGAAGTCAACGCCTAGAGAAGCGGCCACAGACCGGGCGAGCATGGTCTTCCCCGTACCGGGAACGTCTTCGACTAGGAGGTGTCCTCTGGCTATCAGGGCGATGATCGCCAGGTCAATGATGTCGCGTTTCCCGACGATCACCTTCTCTATGTTCTTTGCCAGTCGGTTTCCCAATTCGGAGACGGATTTCATGATCTCAACCTAGCAACCGGTTGAGATATCTGAGGTGGTCCGGTTACTGGATTATCTCGAGAATCTGAGAGAGAGATGTAACAGAGAGGCCGCTCCATTTTGCTCGTCCGTAGATCACGGCGTCTTCTGCCGCGGGGTCTTTGATCCATATCGCGGTCATCCCTACGTCGGTGGCGCCTTGAAGCTCGTTGCTCCCTCCATCGCCGACGAACACAGTCTCGGACGGATCCACACCTAGGCGTCTGGTTGCTCTGAGGTAGATCTCGGGGTTGGGCTTCTTGATTCCCTCCAGAACTGAGAACACGGGGACCTCGATATGAGGTGCGATTTCGAGCTCTGGCCAAACGAGGGTCAATTCGTGGGTACAGTCCGAGATGAGGCCCGTTCGTAGCCCGATTCCGGCGAGCTCTATCAGGGTTGAGACGACGTCGGCTCGGAAGGCGAACATTTGGTGGCGGATCGACTCCCGTCGGACTCGGGAGAGTTCGTCGAGGTCGAAAGAGACTCCGGGCCTAAGACGCCGTGCCATTTCGGCGAGCGAAGACTCGAGGTTTCCCCATGAGCCGGTGGCTCTCTCGTCGTAGGTGTCGCGATAGAAATCTGTGAGCTCTTGCTGGCCGACTCCAAGAAAATCGGCGACGGGTTTCACGGCTTGAGCGTGGGATGTTGGGGTGACAGGATGTGTAAGGGTCCCATAGAAATCAAAAATGACGGCCGCAAATCTCATGGTCCCCAGGGTAGGCGAAGGATGGATCAAGGAATTCGGAGGACCCTGACCGGGTCACGATAAGCCGCGACCAAGGCCGGAGGAATCGAAGCCAACGCCGTAGCCATTACCGCGAGCACTCCTACCGCAACTGCAAAACCCCAGTCCGGAGGATGATCGTTGATCCGTGCTACCGCCAAGGTAGCGCAAACGGTGCCCAAAATCGCCCCGATTACCGCGGTGAAGACGGTCTGGAGCGCCACCAGAGTGACAATCAGGGGGCGTCCCGCTCCCAGCGCCCGGCGGCGTCCGAAGTCTCGACGTCGGGTGGTGACGGTTCCGTAGACATTAAGGGCGGCGAGGATCAGGCCCACGGCCAGGACGATGGCGATCAGGCGTCGACCGAAGGAACCGAGCTCGTCTTCGATGGCGGATCGGATTTCAGCGAGCTCTTCTGAGGTCTGGATTCCGACCGAGGATTTGTCGGCCGCACCGAGGAGAGCGAGAGCGGCTTCGGAGACGGTGGCGACGTCTTGGGGCCGCTTGGTGAGGATGTGGATGGCTCTGACCGTGGTTTCTTCCGGGGCCGGACCTGAGATCAGCGTCCGGTTGAGGAACAATTTTTTGAGCCGCCTTTTGGACGCAGCAGT
>CAYTVW010000311.1:0-1999 GCA_964441865.1 uncultured Acidimicrobiaceae bacterium | reverse complement strand
AGTCGTCGAGAGGTATGTTGTGATATCCAACCCGATGCCTTGGGGTAACTCCGCGGCGGTAGTGACACGGGTTTGGGGAGACATCGACGTGAGTCGCTGGAGCTTGAGTGACCGCCGTTTCGAGGACTGTTCGTGGAACCCGGTCAGAGAGTCGGGTTCGTATGTCTACGACTTCCCGACGCGATCAGGTGAAATCCGGCATGACTTGGCCGCGGTGTCTTCGAAGACCGCCGCCCAGAACGAACTGGTTGGGGAATGGACGAGCCAGTTCAGCGGGTATCAGGCCTTTGAGATTGGATTTGTCGACCGGATTCTGGGATGGATCCGGGTTTTCCCCGAGTCGATCGTTATCGCTGGCCTTCTTTTCTTCTGGCTGTCGTGGAAGCTGGCGCCCCGAAAGGTGGACGTTTTCGGGCGTTGAAGCGGTTTCGGCGGTGTAGCTTCGTGGAAGTCGTGGGCTTCGGCGGGGACGCCGTCGCGGCTCCTTATACTCGGACCGCTTTCGATACCAAGCTTCTATGACTGAGAGGTAACACGATGTCCGACATCGTCATGATTGCGGCTTTGGCTGCTGGCCTTGGGGCCTTGGCACTGGCCGTTCTGTACTCCCGGTTGGTGCTAGCCACCGATTCCGGGAACGAGAAGATGACTGGGATAGCTAGTGCTATCCGCCAGGGCGCTATGGCGTTCCTGCGGCGGGAATACCGGACTGTGGCCATATTCGTGGTCGTAATGGCTTCACTTATCTTCGGGTTCTTGGATTGGGGGCGTCCGTGGGGCGCAATCGCCTATGTTTTCGGAGCGATCCTTTCTGGACTGGCGGGATTCGTCGGTATGCGGATAGCGACCGCAGCGAACTCCCGGACAGCGGAAGCCGCTAGGGTGGGTGGAGTCGCCAAAGCTCTCCCTGTGGCATTCAGGGGCGGAGCAGTGATGGGTTTCACAGTTGCCGGGCTTGGCTTGCTGGGCGTTGTCGCCGGGATATTCCTCTTCAAGGACGTTCTCGAAGATCCGAACTGGGCTGACATCATTACCGCTATCGGCCTCGGAGGGTCGTCGATTGCCCTGTTCGCGAGGATCGGCGGAGGCATCTACACGAAAGCCGCGGATGTCGGAGCCGACTTGGTTGGGAAGATCGAAGCGGGAATCCCCGAAGATGACCCGCGGAACCCAGCCGTGATCGCCGATAACGTTGGCGACAACGTGGGTGATGTTGCGGGGATGGGTGCAGACCTATTCGAATCCTACGTTGGTTCTCTTGTCGCTCCGATCGTTTTCGCTTCGATCGTTTTCAAGGGAGTCGACGCGATCCAGGTCCCTTCGATCTTCTTCCCGCTGTTGATCGCTGCGTTGGGAATGGGAGCATCGATCATCGGTTCGTTCTTGGTGCGAGCGAAAGACGAGGACCATCTGGCTTCGGGTCTACACCGGGGGACGAATTTCTCGTTGATTGTCACTGCTGCCGGGGCCGTCGGTCTGGTGAATTGGCTTTTCGCCGACAGTGGGATAGCGAATCCGATCGGACTGGGTCTATCTGTCATAGCCGGCTTGGTGGTCGGTTGGGTGGTCGGCCGGATATCTGGGATTTACACCTCGGACGACTACAAGGCTGTGAAGGAGATCGCCCGCCAGTCGGAAACGGGGCCCGCCACGGTTGTGATCTCTGGTCTCTCGCAGGGGATGAAGTCGGCCGCCTTTTCGGTGGTTGCAGTTGTCGCCGGAATCGGCGCAGCTCACGCTGCCGGAGAATGGGCATTCGGAGACGCCATGGTTGGAGGCGGCATTTATGGGGTGGCGATAGCTGCGATAGGAGTCCTGGCCACGCTGGGTATCACGGTAGCGGTCGATGCCTACGGGCCAATAGCCGACAACGCTGGCGGGATAGCGGAGATGGCTCATCTTCCGAAAGAGGTTCGAGAGGCGACCGATGCTCTTGATGCTCTTGGAAACACGACTGCGGCAGTAGCCAAAGGGTTCGCCATCGCATCTGCCGCGGTTA
>CAYTVW010000310.1:0-2028 GCA_964441865.1 uncultured Acidimicrobiaceae bacterium | reverse complement strand
GCCTCGAACAGGAATCGTCCTATCCAACCTGTCGCGATAACCCGGCCAAGGCCTGCGAATCCGGCTTGTTCCCGCGCCAGGTAATAGACCAACCATGTGAGGACGCCAATCCCCAATACCCAGACGCTCACCAGCATCATCGTCTTCCGCCCACGGAATCTCTCTCTTGCCTCGCGTGCCAACACAGGGTTCAAGACAATCCTCATTTGCGGTCCTCCGTAATCTGAAGGAACAACTCTTCGAGTCCAGCCGCTTCGGTCCGCCATTCGTATACGGTGACACCAGAAGTGACCAGGTTCGAGAGGATCGCCGCCGAATGGTTGTCTCCTCCCGACGAAACGAAACGAATCCTCCCGACCTCGACGTCCACACCCGAAACATCGGGATCAGATCCAACCAAGTCCTGGGCCCGGTCGACATCGGAATCCGCGATCCTTGCGACGATCCTGCGCGCCGAGACTATCGATTCCCGGATCTCGTCCATCGTCCCATAGGCCTTAACGGTTCCACCGTCGATGATCGCCAAGTGAGAACAGATCCCCTCCAATTCTGAGAGAATGTGCGACGAGATCAATACGGTCTTCCCAAGCCTCGACATCTCGCCAATGAGTTCCCTCAAATGGATTCGGGCCCTCGGGTCAAGACCAGACGCTGGCTCGTCCAAGATCAGGAGCTCTGGGTCGTGTACAAGCGCCCGAGCCAAAGAGAGTCGCTGCTTCATACCCCGCGAAAGCCCGTTCACGTTTGCGGTTGCCTTGTCTTCGAGATCAACCAGAGCCAGAAGATCAGCGATCACCGCAGGTCTCCGCGCCGAGGGGACTCCTTGAATCGCCCCAAAGAAATCAAGGTATTCGTGGGAGGTGAGTCCATCGTAGAAGCCAAAGAAATCGGGCATGTACCCGATCATTTTCCGGACCGCCTTGGGGTTAACTTGAGGATCGTGACCTCCAACGACAACTTTCCCACCGTGACGAGGGATCAGAGTGCTGATGATCTGCATCGAGGTCGTCTTTCCAGCGCCATTCGGCCCGACCAACCCAGTAATCGATCCTTCGGGGATACTCAAGGTGAGCCCATCCAGCGCCCGAGTGCTCCCGTATTTCCTCTCGACACCGTCCATTTCAACAAGCATCACCACTCCAGACGCATAGAAGTCGGAGTGAATTCCATGTCGATCCAGTTGGGCTCCCCGTTCGGACGTATCCGTAGGAAAACATCCCCGGCAACCGACATGAATTCCTTCAGGTCAAGCTCAGAGCTGATCTCATGGCTAACGAATTCTCCGGAATCCCAGTCCCAAACGGAATACTCAGGATTCCAGCCGAATCCGGAGACGAGCGAGAGCTTGGCAGTCCCCCTCGCCTTGGGGTCGAGCTGGAATCGGGCAATCACTTCGTCAGCCTGAGTGATCCACTGGTAATAAGAGTCCCCATCGACCCAGCCATTTCCGACCGATATCAGCTCACCGAACGCTCGGTCGTCCGACCTTCCCGTCGACACCGGAAACACTAAGAAGGCCGGACCGGCAACCGTCTTCGCAGCCCCGTCGACTTCTATCAACAAGGGATAATCGAGGATCCATGCGAAGGCGTAGGTCTTGTCGCGTCCGTCCAAACGGCCGATCACCTGGGCAAGCGTCCAAAGCCAATTGTGGCTTTCGCCCTCATTCCAAAGGTTGCCTCCGGTCATGATTTGGTCCGCGAGCTCTGTCCCAAACTCACCGAACTTCTGGGTATCCGATTCCACAGTCTCGGCTTCTCCAGGCTGCAAGTGTCGTCGCACCCGAGGAGAAACATTCGCTCCTGCCAGACCGAACGCATTCAGCTCCACATCAAGGGTGTTCTCGAAATCGACGACCAGAGACCCCTTCTCCGTCCGCGTCGAGACCGTAGGGATCCGGGGATCATCGTAAATCGCATGGAGTGCCCCATATCCCAACCTGGGGAGCGGGAAAACGAAAGCCCCATCCTCACGGATAACGGGACCGCCCACAGATTGCGACTCCGAAGGGGCATCCGCATTCACTCC
>CAYTVW010000309.1:0-2038 GCA_964441865.1 uncultured Acidimicrobiaceae bacterium | reverse complement strand
GCGTCTCCCGATGATCTCCGGGGTTCAAGAGGAGTTCGATTTCACCCTCCCCGAATCCGAATGGTCGGACCATTTCCAGGTGAGAGCCACGCAGCAAGGGAAAAAGGCGCAAGACCTAGCTCGAAACGCTCTCGAACAGGCGGGTTTCTTCGTAGATCCCAAGCCGGCCAGACTGGTTGGGTCCGGGATTGAGTTCAACTTCCTAGTCAAGAACTCCCGCGACCAGCGTTGGTTCGTGGATGTCTCGGGAGCCTTCACTACCGTTCGGCCGGGGTTGCAGCGGACCGACACCCTTTGGAAGATGCTGGGGAAGGCGTTGGTGTTGCGAAAATCCGGGACCGATATCCCCCTATTGGTGATGACATCCAACCTTCCCAAGATCGGGAGTGAGGGCTGGAAAGCCCTGAAATCCGTTGGCCCTGAAAGCGTATTCGATGCCATCGAAATTTTCAGAGACGCCGATCTTCAAAGATTGGCTCACTACGGGCGTATCGACGGTGAGGCTCCGCTTCCCGGTTTCTGGGAAGAACACGAGATTGTTGAATAACCATGGGATATCAATCTGTTGCGTGTGCTGTGATTCACCAAGACCCGCCCCAGGTGGTTCTGGCCGCGGACATTGACGTTCTTCACAGGGCGTTGGCTC
This sequence comes from uncultured Acidimicrobiaceae bacterium, assembly GCA_964441865.1. GTDB lineage: Bacteria > Actinomycetota > Acidimicrobiia > Spongiisociales > ZC4RG35 > CAYTVW01. The sequence goes on along the minus strand of CAYTVW010000309.1, from coordinate 1,392 downwards.
TAGAAGTAGTGGCGCGGACAGACCCCACCAGACTCGATGAGAGTGCTCTCGGTGAGATGCGTGAAGCCTTGCTTGACGAACGCTGGGATGACGCCGTCCTAGCTTGGATCGGATTGACAGGGGTGTTCGTGGACGTCTACTCCAATCATCGATTGTTCCTAGACGAAGATGTCCCGGCGGAGATGATCGGAGCACAACTCCAGTTCACGAGGTTATTCCAGAGGTGATATGCCCGCGATACGGACCGAGATAACCGAGATCGTCACCGGTCTTGCGATGCTCGGCTTTTCTGACGTAGATCGAGCTTTGGGAGTGAGACCCGACTGGTTTGTGAATGTCGGACCGGGTCAATTCGATCGGCTAGAAGCAGCGAGGAGGAGTGGGGAATACGACAGCGAATTCTCGATCGCGTGGGAGAACGGGAAGGTCTTTCTAGAATCGGTCGAAGGACTCAGGGGGCGGGTTCCCTTTCTGGTGGAGTGGAAAGGCCCGCATCACCCTCCCGGGTATGAACAACTCCCAGCCGACTTACGAGTCGACCGGGTCTATCTGATCAGCTGCAAGTACGGTTCGAATCTCCTTCACAACGCTTCACCATCTCACCTCTTTGACCGTCGTCTCTCAGAACGGATGGCCGGGCAATCCGACTGGTATGCCGACGTTGCTCTCGACGAGTATGAGGATCTATATAGGGTCTGCAGGAGCCTCCTCGGCGGGAGTCTTCCCGAGTCGGTTCTGGACCTCGGTCCTGAAGATCGGGGAATTCTCGGGGATGCCTTCAAGAGGAGGTGGCCTCCGGAAGTGGTCAACGTCTATGAGAGCTTCGCCTGGTCGGTCGCCCGAGCTTCCGAGCAGCGTTGGAGGGCCGCTCTCGATTCGGCCTCACGGCGAGAAGAGATGGTTTGGCGGCTGCTTCGGCTGGAAGCGGTTCCGTATTTCGTCCTAGGTCGAGATGTCTCTGGGGAACCGATTCGGTATCGAATTGATACTCCCTGGGATTTTCGTTCCCGTTTTCGCCTCATCAACTTCGATCCTGTCCCCGAGGCGGCCGGCCAACCGATCGTCCGATGGAGGGCAGAGGTGGCAGAAAGGGAAACCTCAGAGAGGTACATCACGGAAGGTCATGTTGAGATCCGATGGAGCCATGGAAGGTTCGGTGGGGCACCGGAGGCCAAGATCTATCTGGACACGCCTCACCACTCGGTTCCCGGTTATCAACCTTTGGAATCGGCGGCAGACAGCAGACCTTTTGGATGAGGTAACCTCGAAGGTCGTGTGCGGAATCGTATCTCAGCAACCTGAAGGATTCTCGATCCGCCTAGACGAGACAGAGTCGGAGACTTTCCGTCGCATCGTGATAGCGGAGATGGACAAGTGTGTGTCGCTCTTGTC
>CAYTVW010000308.1:0-2075 GCA_964441865.1 uncultured Acidimicrobiaceae bacterium | reverse complement strand
AAGTACCGCCGGCTCATGGAATGAGCCGGGGGTAGGGGGGAAAGGCACGGGGGTAGGGGGGAAAGGCACGGGGGTAGGGGGGTCTTGGTCCGGGTGTGGCGCAAGGTTTCGGGGTTAGGGGAAGGAACCTGGCAGCGGTGAGAGGTTCAAGGCTGGCTGAGCGGGGCGGGAAGTCGGTCGACGGCTGGCTCTGACGCCGTCGTCCCGGATGAGTCAACTGACGCTGTCGGAAGAGGCGCGCAGTGTCTCGGTGTTGGCGAGTTGTCCTAGATACTGCGAGCTAGTCGAAGTTCTCGGTTGGTGGGCCGGTCGGGCCTATCGCTGGAGGCTACGATTAGATCCGGCGAGAACACTGAAGGGACAATAATGATTCGTTCACGAAGGCTATTCGGCGTGGTATGCGTGCTTGTATTGGCGATTGCGGTTCCTGGTGCTACAGCCATCAGGACTACCACCTTCTACGGCTGTACGTTTACGGTGGAGTCTTCGCATGACAACCTGTACGTTTTCACTCTCACGGAGGAAGAGGACCCTGGATGCTATACCGGAGACAACGTCATTGCAGCTGGGAAATGGATCTACCAAAATGAGGAGTACTCGTTCCAAACGCCTTCTGAACCTAACGCTGTGATAGGTCGTATCCCGAAGGTAGTTGTGAGTTATTACTACGGACGGGGCAAGGCGAGGACAGCGGCGTATTACGGTTGGAGTCCATTTACCGCGTGGCAAGGGGAAAGCTAGGCGAATGCATCAGAAGACCGGAACGGGGCTTGTTGCCTGTGTTCTTGTGGCAGGGTGCGCTACAACGCCCGTAACGCAGGACACCATTGGCATGCCGTATCTGGGTACCGTGCCGGATTTCCAGCGGGAAATTCTCGAGGACGGTGTCGTCACGACGGCCGAATACGAACGGGCCGTTCATGCGGAAATCCAATGCATCAACGATCACGGGATCAAGACCAACGGTCCAGTCTGGGTTAGGCATGATTCCGCGTTGATGTTTCTTGTTGTTTCCAACTTCATCGGTGACCCAGCCACAGATGAAGTTACCGAGGAGTGCAGTCGTCTCTTTTCCGACGCGGTCGAAGTGGTCTATGTCGAAGAGCACACACCGACCGACTTTGAGTTGAGGGAAGAAGTGGCCGCCTATCGAGAATGCCTTATAGAGATGGGTTTGCCAGATGTTGACGAGAGCACTACCGGTCGGGAACTCCAACTCGCTGCCGCCAGATGGTCCGTGGAAACGGGACAACACGATTGTGTGGGTTTGGACCCGTACGCCTATGAGGTGCCGACCGAGCTTATGCACTGAATGGCGGACAGGTATTGACTGGTAGGAGATGAGAAGCGACTAGCGCGATCGATCGCGGGTGTATCTGACAATAACACCAACGCGATCTAGTGGGTGTTGTCAGAAAGGTGGCTCTCCGGAAATTGGGGAGGCGTGATGGCGGGAATTAGCTCCCAGTCGACTGTCTCGCCGAATAGCGGGGTTCGGATTAGGTCGTTGGCGAGATGAGAGGACTCGGACCCGATGCACCGGATCCTGATGGCCAAATCAATGATGGGCTCGGCTTGTCTCCTAGTCACTCTGCTCGGCCCCGGTAGGAGGGAGCAACTTGTGTTAGATGGGCCAAAAGGAGGGGAGGCCTTGGGAGGCCTCCCCTCTACAGGTGGTTTGAATGGTTGCGAAAGACTTCTATTTCAAGTCTTGATCGTCTGCTAGCTCCACGCTGAGTCTGTCCAGCCGGTGGCGGACCAGGAGACTTTGGACCAACTGGACGAAGACCACGAGAGTTTCGACCAAGCGGAACTCTCCCAGACTGAGGTGACCCAAGAGGAGACCGACCAGCTGAGTTTCGACCAGGAGATCTTCGTCCACATGTCGCCCGACCAGCTCGACTTGTTCCACACTCCGACGCTCCAAGAGCACTTGGATGCTGAAGCCTGAGTCCAAGAAGGCGAGCCGTTCGACTCGCCTTCTTGGACTCAGGCTTCAGCATCCAAGTCCTCTTGGAGCGCCGGAGTGTGGAACAAGTCGAGCTGGTCGGGCGACATGTGGACGAAGATCTCCT
>CAYTVW010000307.1:0-2076 GCA_964441865.1 uncultured Acidimicrobiaceae bacterium | reverse complement strand
GGAGATCGATATCAGACACTCCTGGGCATTACCGGATCTGGGAAATCAGCGACGGTGGCGTGGCTCATAGAGTCGATACAGCGTCCTGCGCTCGTTCTTGCTCCCAACAAAGCGCTGGCGGCGCAGCTAGCCAACGAGTTCAGGCAGTTCTTCCCAGAGAATCGTGTCGAATACTTCGTCTCCTATTACGACTACTACCAACCTGAGGCTTACGTCCCCCAGACGGACACGTTCATTGAGAAGGACGCCACGATCAATGAGGAGATCGACCGCTTAAGACATGCAGCGACGTCGGCTCTTCTTCTTCGATCCGACGTCATCATCGTGGCTTCCGTCTCGTGCATCTACGGTCTTGGTTCACCCGAGCAATATGCGCGGCAGATTCTTCGATTGGTCAACGGAGTGGAATATCCGTTGGTCGAAGCGACGAGAAGGCTCGTGGAGATCCAATACGAGAGGAACGACATCAACCTGATCCGAGGGAAGTTCCGCATCAAGGGTGATACGCTCGACATCTTTCCCTCCTACGACGAAACGATTGTTCGGGTGGAGTACTTTGGTGACGAAGTCGAGCGGATCGTCCGCCTCAATCCGGTAACCGGAGAAGTCATTGAGGAGATGTTTGAGATCACAGTGTTCCCCGCGACTCACTATGTAACTGACAAGGATCGGATGGAGGAATCTCTCGCGAGGATCGAAGCTGAACTAAGCGAGCGACTCTCGGAACTGGAGGGACAGGGGAAACTCCTAGAGGCGCAAAGGCTGAGGATGCGAACGGGGTATGACCTTGAGATGCTGAGGGAAGCTGGGTTCTGCTCCGGTGTGGAGAACTACTCTCGCCACCTCGATGGGCGGAAGCCGGGCGAGCCTCCGTACACGCTTCTCGACTACTTCCCAGAGGGTTACGTCACGATCGTCGACGAGTCGCATGTGACTGTTCCCCAGATTCGCGGACAATACGAAGGGGACAAGTCCCGGAAGACGGTGTTGGTCGAGCATGGGTTTCGGCTCCCATCTGCTTTAGATAACCGGCCGTTGAGTTTCGATGAATGGCTTGAACGGACGGGTCAGGTGGTGTTTCTGTCGGCTACTCCAGGGCCTTTCGAGCTCGAAGCTTCGAGCCAAGTAGTTGAGCAGATCATCCGACCAACGGGATTGGTCGACCCCGAAGTCGTTGTGAAGCCGACGAAAGGTCAGATCGACGATCTCCTCGACGAGATCCGTCTTCGGGAAGCACAGTCACAGAGGGTATTGGTAACGACGCTCACCAAGAAGATGGCGGAAGATCTGACGGATTACCTCCTTGAGATGGGAGTTAAAGCCCGTTATCTGCACTCGGATATCGATACTTTGGAGCGGATTCAGATTCTTCGGGACTTGCGTTTGGGGCAATTTGATGTTCTGGTGGGGATCAATCTTCTTCGCGAAGGCCTCGACCTTCCTGAAGTGTCGTTGGTTGCGATCCTGGATGCGGACAAGGAAGGATTCCTTAGATCGGAGACGAGCCTCGTACAGACGATCGGACGCGCCGCTAGGAACATCGATGGTCAGGTGATCATGTATGCCGACCAAGTCACTCGGTCCATGAGGAGAGCGATCGATGAAACCAACCGGCGACGGCGGACACAGGAGGCCTTCAATCTCGAAAACGGGATCGATCCGACAACGATCAGGAAACAGGTGAGCGACATCCTTGAATTGGTCCAGGCTTCCGCTTCGAAGAGAGAATCGCGAAGGGCTACGAAGGCGCTTTCCGAAACCTTGGATGTGACTGGCGATGATCTCACCCGATTGATCCAATCGCTGGAAGAAGAGATGCATGAGGCAGCTAAGGAGCTTCGCTTCGAATACGCGGCTCGCCTTCGCGACGAGATTGGGGAGCTGAAGAGAGAGCAGAGACAAGCCGAAGAAGGAGCGTAAGCAGGGTGGAACCACTGAACGATCAGAACCGTGAGGCATTCTTAAGTCGTTGGCCGATAAGCCTGCTTCTGGGATGGATGATCGTAGGTCTTTTGGGAGGGATGCTGGGGGTATTCGCGTGGTGGTGGGTAGCACCATTTGGGGGAGCATTGGGGG
>CAYTVW010000306.1:0-2094 GCA_964441865.1 uncultured Acidimicrobiaceae bacterium | reverse complement strand
CGTCCCCACATTCACATGCGGCTTCGAACGCTCAAACTTTGCCTTGGCCATGACTGAGTCCTTCCCTCTCTGTCAGCTGCCCGTCCGGGCGCTGACGATCTCTTCCGCGATGTTCTGAGGAACATCCTGATAACTGTGGAACTGCATCGTGTAGGTAGCACGGCCTTGAGTCTTCGACCGAAGGTCGCCTACATACCCGAACATCTCCGAAAGTGGAACCAATGCCTTGATGACGCGGGCGGATGCCCGCTGATCCATCGATTCGACCTGACCTCGCCGGGAGTTCAGATCTCCGATAACGTCACCCATGTACTCCTCTGGGGTGACGACTTCGACTTCTACAACCGGTTCAAGAAGCTTGACCCCGGCTTTTCGAGCCGCCTCCCGAAGTGCCATAGAACCAGCAATCCGGAAAGCCATCTCCGAAGAGTCAACATCGTGGGATGAACCGTCCACCAGGGTCGCACGAACATCGACCAGCGGATAACCCGCCAGAACACCACTGTCGAGGGCGTCTTCGATCCCAGAGTCGACCGATGGGATGAATTCCTTGGGAACTCGTCCACCCTTCACAGCGTCAACGAATTCGTAACCGCCTCCGGGTCCCGTGGGTTCAAGATTGATGACCACATGTGCGTACTGGCCTTTTCCACCAGTCTGCTTCACATACCGGAGTTCGACCTTCTCAATAGGGGCTTTGATGGTCTCTCGATAGGCCACCTGCGGCTTCCCAATGTTGGCATCGACCTTGAACTCCCGGATGAGCCGGTCTACGAGAATCTCAAGATGAAGCTCGCCCATTCCCGAGATCACGGTCTGACCAGTGTCGGGATCAGTGCGGACCAAGAAAGTCGGATCCTCTTCCGAGAGTCGGCCGAGCGAATCCGAGAGCTTCTCTTCGTCGTTCTTGGACTTCGGCTCGATAGCGACTGTGATCACAGGTGCCGGGAACTGCATGGATTCAAGACGAATCTCGGCTCCGGCCTTCGAGAGAGTGTCACCGGTGCGGACGCCTTTTAGGCCAACCGCCGCGACGATATCGCCTGTGAAAACATGGTCGATGTCTTCCCGGTGGTTGGCGTGCATCCGAAGGAGTCGTCCCAGCCGTTCCTTGGATCCAGTGGAAGTATTGATGACGGTCCCACCCTTCTCAGCGTGACCCGAGTAGACGCGGAAATAGGTGAGCTTCCCCACATGTGGATCGGAGATGATCTTGAACGCTAGAGCCGAGAACGGTTCCGAATCATCAGGCGCTCTCTCGATCAAGTCGTCTGATTCCCCCGGCTTGTGTCCGACAACCGGCGGAAGATCGATCGGCGCGGGGAGATAGGCAACAATTGCGTCGAGGAGGAGCTGCACTCCTTTGTTCTTGAATGCAGAACCACAGAACACTGGAACAAACGATTGCGAGAGTGTCCCCTTGCGGACCCCGAGCCGAATCTCGTCGGGGGAAAGATCCCCAGTCTCAAGGTACTTGTGAAGAAGGGTGTCGTCGGTTTCGGCCACCGTCTCAACCAGTGTCAGCCGACGCTTCTCGACTTCATCTTGCAGATCGGCGGGGACTTCGGTGATATCCCATTCCTTCCCGTCGTCGTCACGCCAAAGGTGAGCTCGCATCGTCACCAGATCCACCACACCGATAAAGCTAGATTCGGAGCCGATCGGGATCTGCATCACGACGGGTTTCACATGAAGCCTGTTGATGATCGACTGAACATCGGCATAGAAGTCGGCGCCGGTCCGGTCGAGCTTGTTGATGAAGCAAATCCTCGGGACCCCGTATCGGTCGGCCTGCCGCCAGACGGTCTCCGACTGGGGTTCGACTCCGGCGACGCCGTCGAACACGGCCACCGCGCCGTCTAGCACTCTAAGTGCTCGTTCTACTTCGACGGTGAAATCGACGTGCCCGGGAGTGTCGATGATGTTGATGCTGTGGTCATGCCAGAGACAGGTGGTCGCAGCCGAAGTGATGGTGATGCCACGCTCTTGTTCCTGCTCCATCCAGTCCATGGTCGCCGCGCCCTCATGGGTTTCACCGATCTTGTAGTTCTTACCGGTGTAATAGAGGATGCGCTCGGTGAGCGTCGTCTTGCC
>CAYTVW010000305.1:0-2114 GCA_964441865.1 uncultured Acidimicrobiaceae bacterium | reverse complement strand
TTCTGGTTGGCGCTTCCTCGCGGGATATCCGGCTTTCCGCCAGCATTGAATTCGCATCGAAAGAAGACCTTCGGCTCCCGTTGACTCTCGAAGACTCCGTTCAGGCTTGGGTCGATGATGACCGTTATCGATTCTGGGGAGAGAAGGTTCTGGGCCTGATGGATGAGTTCTTCGCGAAGGAAGCAGTACTGGTGAATTTGGGAGCGGCCGTAAATGCGAACTTGAACTTCATGATTCAGACTGATCCCAGTCGCAGAAATGAAGTGGAAGAGTTGCGCCAGGAAATAGCGAAAGCCAGCACTTTGTAGGAGGCTTCGCTTCCTCACCGGGTCGGGAGTCCGACAGGTGCCCCAACCCACACTGAAGGACGGGTGCGGGGCCCGTTTCGTTCGCCGAGACCCCCGACAATTGCACCGCTCGCCCCTCTCCTTCGCCGGAAGTCCGGTGGCTGCCGGGCCATAAAGACCAGGAGCCACCGGCTCCGGAGGAGAGAGCGGTGGAGGAGGGATTCCCCGCCCTTCAGTCTTTAAGCATATGCAGATCGCGTCGCGTTTTTTCAAGGTTCTCGAAAACGGGTCTATAGACCTATAGGACCGGGGAAAAATCTGGGGTCGACCACTCAAGTTTTTGGGCCCTGCGGCCGACAGGGTTCAATATGGGAGAAGTAAAAGTAGTTGACAAGAATGGCGGCGCTCGTCGAGAAGAGCGGGGAGCGACATTAGTGGAGTTCGCATTGGTCGCTCCGGTGTTCCTGATGATGTTCTTCGGCCTTTTCGAGTTCTCCCGCTATGTGGCAACCGATGTCTCGGTCTCCACTGCTGCGCGTGAAGGGGCGAGATTCGGCTCAGCTATCGGCGATAACCCGACGTCTTCGATCCCCAGATATGTCGATTGTGATGGGATCATCCAGGCCGCTGTCGACAACGCTCCTTTCGCTGGTGTCACTGCCGCAGATATCTCGGTGACTTGGGATCATGGTCCCGGCACGGAAGTGTTCGCAGACTGCAGCATCCAGTCACCTGATTCCCCTCCACTCCCAACCGTTTCGACGGTTTCGGCTGGGGATCGCATCACGGTCACGGTGATCAAGGATTATCAGGCCGTGGCAATCCCATTCTTTAGCCGGGCGGGGACGGTCCAGACGATTGCGGTTGAGACGCGTTCGATATTCAAGGGAGAGGTAGGTGGATGATATGAGGAAACCCGAACGCGGTGCCGCAACTGTGGAACTGGCCGCTGTGATGATTTTCCTGATGCTCCTCGTCTCGGGGGTGTTCGAGATTGGGAGGGCAATCTTGATCTCGATTTCGCTTGAGGACGCCGCTCAGGAAGGGGCGATGTTCGCCTCCTACAACCCGGGCGACGCTGCCGAAATCAAGGCTCGTGTTGTCGACTCGGTTGACAGTCCAGCGATTTCCCTTAGCGACGTGACTGTTTCTTGTCTCAACCCCAATCCTTGCTGCATGGTCGGAGGGAACGAGATCAAGGTCACTGTCCGGCATCGGGTCGACGTCATCACTCCGTTGATGACTCTGATTGTCGGTGATCACTTTGACCTCCAGAGAGATTCGGTTTCCAGGGCCTTCGAAGGAGAGTGTTTGATCCCATGAGGTACTCACGTAACGAACGCGGAACGGTCGCTGTGATGACAGCAATGGCGTTGATGGTGATGATGGCATTTGTCTCTTTTGCTCTCGACTCCGGGATGGCCTATCTGGACAGACGCGACACACAGAACGCCGCAGACAACGCCGCACTGGCAGGTGCGTACGCGGTGTGCAAAGGCGAAGACGGAGCGGCGGCCGCCGTACAATGGGCGACGCTGAACGGCTACACCGATTGGATTGGCACCGACAACGTCACGGTTTCGGTGGATAGCGGCGAAGTACATGTCATTGTGCAGACTCGCCGGGAAGCCCTATATGGTGGTGCCACTGACCTAGCTCCGGACGAACTCACGATAGTGAGCGAGGCTATAGCGGTGTGCCACCAGGCGAAGGGTTACGGCGACTACGCGGTTCTGTCTCTCGCTTATCCGGGGGCATGCGCTCTCGGCCTCGGTAATGAGCTCAACGGTGGAATCGGCACCGGTGAACTTTGGGGTGGTATTCACA
>CAYTVW010000304.1:0-2119 GCA_964441865.1 uncultured Acidimicrobiaceae bacterium | reverse complement strand
TCAACGACCGCGCCGATGATCACTCCGACCGCACCTGCCAACCATGGGCTGTTCGCTATCACGAGTTCCGGGTGATGCCACGCGAGGACACCTACCGCGATACCCCCGATACCTGCCAGCAGGAAGTCGAACCGGAGGATCTCGCTCAGCTTGAAATCGAGTGCTTGTCGCAGGTCCGCGGCAAATAGCTTCGGCACTTAGATCACCCCTCGTCCGGTCGGATGGTACGCAGAGGGTCCGACATGTTGCCTCATGGCGTTACTTCGTCGCCACGTAGCTTGCCAGAGAGCTCTGGACAAGTTCCATTCCTCGCCGTAGATCGGTGCCGAACTCGGCGATCAGAGCAGAATCGGGACGTTGGTTACTGTTGAAGGTGGTCTCGTGCTGACCATCATCGGAGCGCGCCCACAAGTTGAGGGACGCATCTCCTGTCTCGAGCCCGATGAGCTTGTCCTCGAAATCCTGGGATCGCGTGTTGAGATACTCGTTCTTCGGAGCCTTGTACGTCTCTTCCATCATCGCTGCCCCGAGCTCTCTCATATGCTCTCGGTCCGCGTCGAGATCACTTCCCGGGTTCGAGAATGGGGGCTTACGAACCGTTTGCACCACATTCTGATTCGTGCGGATCCAGTCCCCGACGGTCTTGCGCGAGATGACCAGATCGAACTCCCAGTCCGTCGGCCACAGATCGAGTTTCTTCACTGCCTCGTTGAGTACTGCGGCGAATCCATCGCGGAAGACCTGCTGCCGGATACTCTTCGACGTAGCAAAAGCCACCCATCTACCACCGCTAGAGAGGTCGATTGCGAACGGGACGACTGTGGTCGACGTCGCTCCGGTCGCATTCGTGGTTTCTCCTTTCACCCAACTCCACGAAGAGTCGTCGAACCTGCGGAACTCATCGACAACGTTGTAGCCCAGGACGCCCGTCAGGAATCGGCCGTGCGGGTCGATGGTCAAGTCGGCCGCGATCCATTCCCGACTTTCAGTCCTACTCAGTTGCGTCGTTGCCCGTGTGAGACGACTTTCTGCGAGCGCTGCAAGGTCCTCGGCAAACGTGCGTTCGCCGAGGGCGGTCTGACCGGCCCTCACCCTGCGGTTGATTCGGCCAAAAAGCACTGTTCGAGTACGAGCCACGGGCTGAAGATATCTGGTGGCCAGCTGAGGGAGCACACTGACGCCCTGTTCGGATCACTCACGCCTATAGGGATGCGTTACGGGCGGGCGGTAACACATCCCCATCTTTGCCAGATGCGACGAAACGCCCCACCTCGAACTGGATACGACGAGATGGGGCGTTTTCGCAGTCTGAGGGGTCGGGGTCTCTCAGTCCACCACCCGAGCATCCACGATGCGTCCACCCGCCGCGGCGAAACGGCCCGACAATCATCACCTCGTGATGAGACCGGAATCCAACATTCCGGGCGCCCCGCCTCGTCCTCCCCCGACCGAGGGCGAAGCGGGGCTTGCCCGAAATCCTAGATTAGAACACGTTATCGCCAAACGAGAGAGTTGTGCAGCAGGAAGACTCAGATTCCCCGCCTGTTGAAGACAGACGCGTGCCGACGGCGGAACCAACGAATACTCCACCGTGGACCGTCGCTGTTGCGACTATCCGGCCGACGAACGGGTACGACTCGTGGTAGCCGTCACCTACTCACGGGCAGGGGCGGTGAGGCGCCGTCGGTTCAGCAGCGCAGCCGACGGCGCCGCCCCTGACTTCGTTACCGGCGGGTGTCCGTCGCGTTTCGGATGTGTGTCGATATGCTCTATGCCACCACCGTTGCCCCCTGCACGGTGGTCGAGACCCCGCCACAGGTACGCCCCTGTCGGCGGGGTTCTTCGTTGAGACGTCTGGCCTTTCGCGAATCGCGCGGCGGTGCGATTCTGGATAAGGCCGGGTTGGCTGCGTCCCGCAGGGGGAAACGCAGGTGACCCGGCCCCGCATGTCACCACAGCCGAACGCCCCCGTTCCTCTAGGAGCAAGGAGCGGGGGCGCCCAGCGGCCCGACAATAGCGGGGGTCATCGGGCCACGACTTGTCTATCGGTCACAAGATCAAAGCGTTACGGCGGTGTCATCCGAACGGGTGGTTTCGTGGGCGTGACCTACCGCCGCAG
>CAYTVW010000303.1:0-2131 GCA_964441865.1 uncultured Acidimicrobiaceae bacterium | reverse complement strand
AACCGAACGGGAGTTCCAGCCTGTGCGCTCGAAGCATCTCGTCGTTGCCCAACACAGCCGCCATTGGACCGTCAGCGACGATCTTACCGCCATCCATCACGATTCCCCGATTACACAAGCGGGCGGCGTAGGGGATGTCGTGCGTGACCAGGATCAGAGTGATGTCGGACCTTTCTATGGCCTCCGCCATCTCTCCTCTCGAGAATGTATCGCGATTCAATTACGGATCGTCGCGAACCAGAATCTCTGTGTAGCATGCCAACACAGTCGCCAAGGCCACCCGTTTTCTCTCTCCCCCAGATAGATGGTGAGGTGACCTTTCTTCGGTTCCTCCCATCCCCACCACTCCAAGGGCTTCTCTCACCCTTTCGGGGACCTCCCGAGCATCGACCCCGAAATTCACTGGCCCGAACCCCACGTCTTCCCCGACTGTCGGCATAAAGAGTTGATCGTTCGGGTCCTGGAATACCATTCCAACCCGCCTCCGGATCTCAAACAGGGTCTCATCACTCAGAGAAAGCCCAGCAACCTCGATCTCTCCTTCTCCCCGGAGGACACCAATGAGGTGAAGCAGGAATGTCGTCTTCCCGGCCCCGTTCGGCCCAAGAAGTGCGACTTTCTCTCCCCGCTCCACTTGCAGATTCACTCCATCCAACACTCGGGTCCCGTCCGGATAAACGAATTCGAGCCCGGCCACCTTCAGAGCCGTCATGACAACACCGCCGTAATCGTCACGATCCATGCGGACACCGGAATCGCCATTCCCATGCTCCAATCAAGAGCGGAAGGTGAAGATGTCAATGGAGCTGGCATTACACCCGCATATCCGCGCGCTGACATCGCCTGGTACACCCGTTCTCCCCTCTCATAGGAACGCGAAAAGAGCGCACCGCCCGCCATTCCAAGCCCTCGGATCTCACCCATCCATCTGGGGGAATAGCCCCGAGCGACCATGGCGATCCGCATTCTGGACATCTCCCCCGCGATCACGTCAAGGTATCTCATCATGAATCCAGCGATTGAGACAATCACTCTCGGGAACCTGAGACGTCCCAACCCGTGAAGGATATGAGAGATCTCGGTCGTAGAGATCACAAGCACCGACGCGGAGACTCCCAGCGTTGCCTTGGCCAGAATGTTCCATGCCGCCCACAATCCCTCGATCGACATCGTCGCACCCCACAACTCGACTCGCTTGCCTCCCCCCACGAACGGAAGGAAGAAAGCGAACAGAACAAATGGGATCTCCACTCCAAGTCGTTTCACGAAAAAGCCGAACGGAACCTCCGAGAGCGCCAGAACCCCAGCCATGAGGAGACCGAACACACCGAATGCCCAGACTTGCCTTGCCGGAGTGAAAACCACGGCCAACACAAAACCGAACATGGCTAGCAGCTTCACTTGAGACGGCAGCCGATGCACAATCGTGTGGCCGTGAACGTTGAGCAGATGCGTGTGGACTCGACTCATCGCCGCCAGTCAACTACATCACGCCTCTTGTGGTCGTCTCCTTCGGATAGTCCCGGCTGCGATCATCCCCAAACCGTACGTCACGACCATCACAACCGCCCCTGCCAAGATTGTGCCCAGCGTCACATTCTTGATCCCAGACACACCGTAATCGGCCAGTGGCCCGCCAATCGGGTGCTCCTCAGCAAGGCCTTCGAAACCCTGGTCGATCGCGACTTTCTCAAGTCCGTCGGGCGAAGAACTCGCGTTTGGAGCAACAAACATCACCAGTACAAGAGCCGCCACAACTCCGGCTACAACAAAGGTCCAAATCGCTCTTCCACCTAGGCGGGTCTCTCCCCCGGCAACGTCGATTCCGACGATTCTGGCTCCTTCCACCAGATCAGGTCGAGAAGCCATGACAGCCCCGACCACCGCCAGGGAGATGAGCCCCTCACCGATTCCAATGAGCGCGTGAACCCCCGTCATCGCTCCAAAAACGGTCCCGGGAGACACACCTCCGTGGCCTCCGATCGCGTATTCCAGGCTGAACCCCACCGAAGCCACAACAACCGAGGTCCATGCCGCGGCCAGAGTCGCAACCAACACCGTAGAACTGCGTTTCGGCAGCACCCGGCAAACACCCCGAAACACCAGCCACGCGACAGCACCACCGATGATC
>CAYTVW010000302.1:0-2138 GCA_964441865.1 uncultured Acidimicrobiaceae bacterium | reverse complement strand
AGTGGCTGATCCTTAACGGTGTGGAGCGCTCGGCCGGCTGGGCCCTTCAGAACGTTCCGCATGATGAGGATCGTGAGCAACAATGTGACTGCGATCAACCAGTACATCCAGACGACCTGTCCGACGTCAAGACCTGCTGGTTTCGGCAACGCGCTGCTGAACGACAGCCCGTTGGGGCCACCGCCCACGTCACCAAGCGCGAGGATGATCGTGGGAAAAGAGATGGCCATGCCTAGGGTGACCAAAGCCAGATGAAGCCCACTGAGCCGCACTGCAGGCAAGCCGGCCACCAAACCGATGAGCGCCGAGAGAAGCACCGCGATTGGCAGTGCCGCGAAGAGCCCGATTTCGAGTTCGCGAACGCTGATGGCTGTCGCATACGCGCCTACGCCCATGAACACGCCTTGACCGAACGACATCTGGCCGGTGATGCCGGTGATGAGGTTGGAACTCATCACCACGAACGCAATGATGGCAATGTCGATGAGGATCTTCAAAGTGAGCAAGTCCACCAGGTATGGCGCGAACAACACCGCCACGACGAACGCGGCCCATCCAATTTGCGAGAAACGAGGGATCGCCATTGCCATCACACCCTTTCCAGACGGGCGCGCCCAAGCATTCCCTGCGGGCGCAATGTGAGAACTAGGACGACGACGAGCAGCGCGAAAGCCAACTGCAACTGTGTGCCGACGAAGGGGATATAGCCGCTGGCCAAACTCTGGATTACCCCCACGAGCAGACCACCGAGCACGGCGCCAGTGGAGCTGTCGAGACCGCCCACGACCGCAGCAGTGAAGCCGTACAGCATGACGTTGAGCATCATGCCGGTGCTGAGATAAAGAGTCGGTGCAATCAGGATCGCCGAGACTGCTCCCAGCGCGGAAGCGAGCCCCCATCCGACCATAAGGTTTCGGCCCACGTCGATTCCCAGAAGACGACTCGACTCCGGGTTCATCGAGGATGCGCGCAACGTCACACCCAATGTCGTTCGAGTGAACAATAACCAGAGAAGCAACGAGATCACAGCCAGTGCCCCGAACTGACCCAATGTCTGCGATGAGATGTGAACGCCGCCGATATTGACCGTTCCGGAGCCGAAGGGACTCTGCAGGTTGCGGGTTGTGGTCCCGAAGATGAAGGATGCGAGCGAGTTGAAGGCGAGGAAGAGTCCCATCGTGACCAAGGCCATCCGTAGATGATCACCGCCCAAGAACGGACGCACGACGATCCGCTCGGTAGCAGCCCCCATGAAGAATCCAAAGACGACGGCCAAAGCGATGGCGATGAGAAGTGGCAAGCCCCACCCATCGGAAGGATCGCTTAACTGCCAAGCGATGAAGGCGCAGATCATTCCCATCTCGCCTTGCGCGAAGTTCACAATCCCCGTGGTTCTATAGACCAACACGACCGCGAGTGCGAAGAGACCATAGACCGAGCCGTCACTTAGCCCGTCAATTAGTCGCTGAAGAAACAGTTCCATTTCAAATCCCTAGGTAGGCCCGACGTACGTTGTCGTCGTTTTGGAATTCGTGTGCCGTGCCGGTTCGCGTGACGCGTCCGGCTTCGAGAACGTAAGCACGTGAAGCGACCTCGAGTGAGGCCACTGCGTTCTGTTCGACAAGTAGCATTGCTGTACCGATCTCACGATTGATCTCAGACAGTTTTGAGAAGACCTCGGCCACCATCAGTGGAGCCAGTCCCAGCGAGGGCTCGTCGAGTAAGACGACCTTGGGGCGACTGACCAATGCGCGAGCGACCGCAAGCATCTGCTGCTCGCCACCGCTGAGGCTGCCAGCCGACTGATTCCGTCGCTCCGAAAGCCGGGGGAAGTGGTCGAACCACTCGTCGATCGCATGGTCGCGGTCACTGCGCGGCAGCATGCTGGCTCCGGCCCATAAATTCTCGTGGACCGATAGGTAAGCGATGGTGCCCCGTCCCTGGGGAATGTGCGCCAACCCCATCCGAGCCCGTCGGTGCGGGGGGCGCCCGGCGAGGGATTCCCCATCGAGTTCCAGCCGTCCAGTGCTCTTGATCATGCCGCTGACCATATAAATACGATATCTGCGAAGGCCAGGTTTTATTTGGCGGAGTGAACAAAAGAGGTTCATTCCGCCCTTGTATATTAAGACTCAGAA
>CAYTVW010000301.1:0-2151 GCA_964441865.1 uncultured Acidimicrobiaceae bacterium | reverse complement strand
TTCGACAAGACCGTGTCGCCAGATTCGAGCGCCCCCAGGGATTGGAGTGGAACCTGGATCTGTAATCCCCTATCGGACGGCATACCGGTCAGCGGGAGACACTCTGAGTTCGAGACGGGGACTTGGAGGCAAGGGGTGTTCTCGATCACCCGGATCACGCTGGTGGCGGCGAAACCGAGTGGGGCGTCTTCCAGAGATACCGGAGATTTTTCGCCCGAAGAACCTCCAAGATAGATGTCAAAAGACTCGGATCCGGTGTCCACGAGGAGATAGAGGCTCGTTCTGTCGAAAGCCCACTGGAATTCGTCTCCCGAGTTGGGGTCTGTGAAGAGACCCGCAGAATCCCATTGGGAGTCGTCTCCCATGAAATCAATTTCGATAAGGTCGGATGGCGAAGCGTCCGGGATTATCGGATTCTCGGGGATGATTGGGACCGACAAGAAACTCGGCCGAGCAATTCCGAGTGCGTCATATACCTGGCCAAGCAACTCACGGAAAGCAGAATCGAAATACGAGTCATTCCCCGAGTCTTGGTCTGATCCGTACCACCAGAACCAGTCGGAGCCCTCTGCAAAAAGCATCTTCTCAAAGGCCGCCGCGAGTTGCATCTCGGTGAAAACGTCTTGTCTTTCAGCGTCTTCATAATCGGCTCGGACTCTCGCCAGATAATCCCACGCTTCCGCCTCTTCGGTCTCACCTATCCAAGTGGCAAAGTTGGCTTGAAACCAAGCCCCCGGCCAAACCTCTTCGAGGGATTCAGGTTCGCCGAAACGCTCCAGATACTCGGAAGGGGTAATGGTTCCTACCCAGTCGGCGTCGTTCAGATTCTGATAGAGGGCCTCCAAGAACTCAATCCCGTCGTTGTCGTAATGCTCCCATGCGTTTTCGCCGTCCAGGATCACAGACACCACATACGGCTGCTGATTCTGGGCCGAATCACCCGCTTGCAGCTGATCTTTGATGGAACGGAGACGACGCATGAAGTCGTCGGCGGCAGCGGCACCACTCATACCTGAATACTCGAACCCGACCAGATCGGAGAGGAGACCATCCCGAAAGAACACGGGGACGGGGTCGTTCCGACGGAGGACTGCCTGATAGGGGCGGTAGAGCTGATCCGCTTCCACGACAACATCGGATGCGTTACGTGTGAATGATCCGATGCCGAGAGAGGCCGCGAGGGTTTCTTCCCCCGAAGCGACCCATTTCACGCCATTCTTGGAGAAGAGAGACATCACGAGTTGAGCAATCGACCCCTCGCCAGGCCACATCCCAGTAGGTCGGCGGCCAAGGAGGCGTTCGGCGGTATCGAGGCCGCGGATCACATGTTGGTCGGCGTCGACGATTTCTTGGAACCGGGTCTCAGGAAGGATCGCCGTTGGATCTCCCACCGAAGCCAGATTGGT
The DNA here is from genome assembly GCA_964441865.1 of uncultured Acidimicrobiaceae bacterium. Classification (GTDB taxonomy): domain Bacteria; phylum Actinomycetota; class Acidimicrobiia; order Spongiisociales; family ZC4RG35; genus CAYTVW01. Next base: position 745 of record CAYTVW010000301.1, on the reverse strand, counting down.
GTCAGCGATTAGGGGGAGAATCGGATGAGCGAGTGGTGTGGTCGTGACCTCGATCGAGCCTTCGTTCCAGAGCCTGGCGTGGAGCGGTATTACCTCCTGAATGATGCGGAGATGCTCAGCGAAGAGGAGCGCCTTGTCTTCTTCGCTATAGCCGTGGCCCTTTTCGACAAGGGCGGCTAAGGGTTGTTGACCAAGGAAGGAAGGATCGGTCCAAGCCAGGTTGAACAGAACCTGGAGATCGCGGAAATCCTGATCAGTCCATCCATCCGCTGCGGATCGCATCTCGGCGAGTTCTCGGTAGCGGGGGAAGCGGTCGATGATCTTGGAGTTCGTGTCGAAGAACCGGTCAACGAGAAAGGTTTTCTGCTCGGGAGATAGCTCATCCGCGGGGACTTCGGCTACCACCTGATAGGTGTCTTTCGCACCATTCGAAAGATCCTCAAGTTGAAGCAACAGGACGGGGGTGAGGTTGAAGGTGACATGAACGTTGGGGTATTCGGAGACCAATGCCGCCATGTCGTAGTAGTCCTTGGTCGCGTGAACTCGGACCCACGGTCTGGTGTAGACACCATTGGCGTCTTTCGGATAGAAAGGCTGGTGCTGGTGCCACATGAGATTCAGGTAGAAACCGGGGTCGGACACTGGCTGGGTAGTGGTGGGTTCGGCAGTCGATTCGCAGGCGGTTATTGCTAGCAGGAGGGCTGCGGCCGCACGTCCGGAAGCACCAAGTTCCAGCTGCTGACCG
>CAYTVW010000300.1:0-2165 GCA_964441865.1 uncultured Acidimicrobiaceae bacterium | reverse complement strand
GGAACACATCGAAGGCCCAATTAGTCGATTACGGTCTTGCCGGTGAAACACAGTTGTTCGGTGGTGGTTCGGTTCTCTGATCTCGACCCGTTTGACCATGTCAACCACGCTCGGTATCTCAGCTACTTCGAATCGGGTCGTATCGAAGCTCTAGCCGATAGAGGCTATGGCATCGATGCGCTGAAAGCTTCCGGTCTCCATTTGGTTCTGGCCAAAGCATCGATCGAATACCATCGGTCGGCAAGGCTCCACGATGTGTTGGAGATTACGACCGAATTGGTGGTGGCCTCAAAAACATCCTCGGTATGGCATCAGGAGGCTCATAGTGACGGAGAGTTGGTGGCGACACTTGACGTGAAGTCAGTTTTCACGAATAGCGACGGGAGACCAGTGAGGGCCCCGAAAGGGTTCTTTGAAGCGATGGCATAAGACGGGTATCGGGTCCCGCAGACTGCGGGACCCGATCATCGTTAGGAGGGATCAAGAGGGAAGGTGCGAGACGATTCAGTAGATGAAAGGCTCTGGATTGCCTTCGTCCGCCAAACCCAATCCAGGAAATCTTGATTCTCTCGGGCCGCGTTCTGAACGATCCCTCATCCCAAAACCACGAGATTCACGGAGTTCGGCCAGTTCTTCCGAGGTGAGTTCTCCGTCGTCGAGGGCACTCTTCAGTTTCTCTGCTAAGCCGCTCAGCCATTCACCCAAAGGGACGGAGCCGAGTTCTTCCTCGGAAAGTGAACCGTCTTTCCAGGCTTCTCTGGTTCTATCGAGGAAGGCTTGAGTTTTCTCTCTCATCAGTTCGCGTGCCTCGCGAGTCCGCTCACGAATCGTCTCTGTTCTTTCGCGAACCCGGTCGATTACGGCTTCAGCCTGGTCTTCGGTGAGTTCTCCCTCGTCGACGAGTTCGTCTAGGACGGTTTCCAGAATCGTCTGGGGACGCTGCTCCTCGGAAGGCGTCTGGGCGACGGCGATCGTCGCGCTCCCCAAAGCCAGAAGTCCGACCATGACCGGGATAATTCTCTTCCTCATGATTGTTGTCTCCTTATGAGCATCGAGAAAAGGTTTCTCGACTACAAGGGACTATTCCACACGCACCTCAGGCCTTGATTAGAGCTCCCTGAAAAAGAGATGAGAAGCTAAGCCGACGGGAGCCGGAAACCCACCACAGCCCCACCTTCGTCACGGTTAGAGGCGAAGACTTCCCCTCCGTGTGCGGAAACCACCTGTTCCACGATCGCCAAACCGAGACCCGATCCGGGAGTAGTACGCGCTTCAGCGGACCGGTAGAAGCGTTCGAAGATATGCGGCAAGTCATCTTCAGGTATCCCGGGGCCACTGTCGCAGACTCTCACCTGTGCTCCGTCGAGTTCGATGTGTATCTCGGACTCTGGAAGACTCCATTTGACGGCGTTATCGACCAGGTTTCCAATGGCCCTTTCAATCTGGCTCCTGCGTCCGGTGACGGTCGCACCGCTACCTTCAGTTTCTATCCTTCCGGCGAAACGAGACGAGTACCTAGAAACCACGGATTCCACTACTTCGCTGAGCGGGAACGTTGTGGTGTCTTCTCGGGTGTGGGTCGCGTCGGTCGCGAGATCGACGAGTTCTCCGGAGAGGTGAGTCAATTCGTCCGCCTCAGTTAGAGCTGAAGCGATGAGTTCTCGCCGCTGGGCAGCCGAGATCTTGGTCCCTGCCCGCCCCAGGGTCTCAAGGTTGGTCTTCAACGCGGTTAATGGGGTCCTGAATTCGTGGCCGGCGTCGGAGACGAGGCGTTGCTGTTGTTCCCGAGAAACCCGCAAGGCCGAAATCATCTTGGAGAATGCCGAGGCGAGACGGCCGATTTCTCCAGGGGCTTCGGTGTCCAGTCTGGCCACAAGCGTCTCGGTCTCCGCGATTTCTTCAGCCGCGACGGTAAGGGCCTCGATCGGACGGACTGCTCGTCTGGCTAACCACCAGGCGGTCATTGCGACGGCCAGAACGCTCAGAGTCCCAACGATCAGCATCTGATCTCGAAGTTCCGACAAGGCCGCCTGTTCGCGGTCAATCGGGATTGCGATTTGTATGGCTGTAACCCTGGTAAATACTTCCCATCTTCGAACCAGGGAGGTGATCAACAAGCCGTCGGAAAGTGGAGCGGTGATCATCCTCAACTCTTGTTCGTTGAC
>CAYTVW010000299.1:0-2181 GCA_964441865.1 uncultured Acidimicrobiaceae bacterium | reverse complement strand
GCATAGACATATGGTCGGGGATTGCGAATACTTCGACACCAACGAGGGTGACGTCACCCATTTCACTGGGACGGAATGGATCACCCGGTCCGGGGTTCGGGTCTACGAACTCGTCTACCACGGCGGATTAGTCCAGAATTGACTCACAGGCGAAGAAGCGAATCCAGACAATCTCAGGCTTCTAGTCGAGGCTTATCTCTGGTGTCGATGCCTGCACAGGATCGACCTCGAAGTAGTCGGCCACGTCGAAATGAAAGAGTCGGGCCACGATCATCGAAGGGAACTGTTCGACTCGGGTGTTGAGATCGCGGACGTTGGCGTTGTAGATCCGGCGTGAGAGTTGGATCCGGTCTTCCGTCCTCACAAGTTCTCTCTGCAAATGGAGGAAATGCGCGGAAGCCTTGAGATCGGAGTAGTCCTCGGCGACCGCGATGAGTCTCCGTAGGTCTTGGACCAGTTCGACTTCAGCCGGTTGTTGTTCGGCTGGCCGGTGACCATTGGCTTGGATTGCAGCGCTCCGAGCTTCCGTAACCTCTCTGAGTACTTCTCGTTCGTGTGCGGCATAGCCTTTCACGGTCTCGACCAGATTCGGGATGAGGTCGTAACGACGGTTCAGTTCCGTTTCCACATTCGCCCATGAATCCCGGATCAGTTGGCGGAGTCGGACCAGACGGTTGTAGGAGATCATTACCCATAGAAGAGGGATCAGGAGAGCGATCAGCAACGGTCCGAGAAATTCCATCTACTTCTCCGTTTCGTAAGAGTCCCACACGAGACGCGGTATCTGGGCTTTGAAATCTCCTATGTATTCGAGGAGTGTGGTCATCTCAGGCCATTTGAGTCTCTTCCCCACTACCACGAGGTCGCTTCCGAGGATCTCCAGATCGTACCGAGAGTCCTGGTCCATCAACCAGTGCATCATCGCTGAATCCACCATCATGAAAGCGAATCTTTGGTCGGAGCATCGGATTCGATACTCCCGGTTGAATTCTTCCCATTCGAATTGGACGTCTTTCCCGATTCCCATGGCATTGGCCATCCGGGTGAGGAATCCCTCTCTGGAAATGTCGATCGGAGGGAGAGAGGCGGGGAGAAGGAGTCTCGCTGCGGAGAGAGACGTGGAGGTTTCCCGGGTCATCCCTTTGGAGTTATGAGTGCGTTGGTAGTAGGTGAAGTCGAAGAGGGTTACCTCGTTGCCTTCGAATTCTCCGTACACAAGGTTCTCGAAACGTTGTCGATCCCCACGGTTGAGGATGCGGTGACGGAGTTTTCCGATTCCGAGGTTGTCCCGCTTCGAATACTGAAACCCAAGAGACGCGGCGAAGGCTTGGGCTTCTTTCTGACGGACCTGCGACACCAAGACGGCAACGACGAGCGCGAACACTGCCAGAAGAACGAATAGAACCGGGCCCACCATTCCGTTCACCCTACTAGGCGGATTTAGAGGGTTGTAGGCCTAATCGATATGCGTTGTTCTGGCTCTCTGTCGGAAGTTGTGTCTAGTCTCCGGTCATGCTCTTGTCGATCATCGAACTGGTAGTCGGATTGGGTGTGTTGGCTTGGAGCGCCGATCGTTTTGTTATGGGAGCAGCGTCGGCCGCTAGAAGTTTCGGTGTGTCTCCCCTCCTAGTCGGGATGCTCATAATCGGGTTCGGGACTTCTGTCCCAGAGATGGTCGTTTCGGCTTTCGCCTCTGCCGGAGGGAACCCGGAGCTTGCTCTCGGAAACGCCTTCGGTTCGAATATCGCCAACATCGCTCTCATCTTGGGGATCACCGCCCTTATCGGTCCGGTGGTGGTTCATAGAGGCATTGTCCGCCAGGAAATCCCGGTGCTATTGGTAGTGACAGCTTTCGTTATGTGGCTGTTTCGAGACCACGAGATGTCGACGTTCGACGCCGCGCTCCTTCTTGTGCTGTTCGGGTTTTTGCTCACTTGGTCGATCTGGAGCGGGATAAGGAACCGCGACAAGGAGCTAGCTGAAGAGGTTGAGAAGGAAGTTGGAGAGCACCCTCTGAGCCGCCGGGCCGCTCTCTCTTGGACGTTTTTCGGTTTGGCTGCTCTGGTGGTGTCTTCTCACTATCTGGTCCGAGGGGCGGTAGGAGTCGCCGAGGCCATCGGAATCAGTGATCTGGTGATAGGCCTGACAGTCGTCGCGGTGGGGACTTCACTCCCAGAACTA
>CAYTVW010000298.1:0-2185 GCA_964441865.1 uncultured Acidimicrobiaceae bacterium | reverse complement strand
AAGAGGTCCATCAAGATCAAGACGCGTAGTGAAGGCGCAACCTCAGAGGAGTCTCTGGCGCTCGACGACGCGACGGCAGGCGATCGACTCAAGGATGCGATCAAGTCGCCCGACTTGATGACTATCCACACTGAAGAGGCCACCCTCGAATCCATCTTCATCAAAATGACGGGACGGAGGCTAGAAGGATGATTCCCTCTAGACCTTCCATTGTTGGCTCTATCGTCCGAAAGGACCTTCTGGAATACTCCCGCGACAAGTTGTGGATGTTCCTCTCGTTTTTCGTCCTCTTCGTAATGGTTGGGTTGTTCTGGATCCTTCCCGACGAAGTCGACGAATCAATGACCCTCGGGATCAGCGGAAACGGCGAGCCCTCTCCTTTCGCTTTCTCGGAAGACACAGAACGGTTCCGAGTTCTGGAGTTCCCCTCCTCAGATGATCTTCGTTCGGTAATAGAAGGCACGGCCCAAGCCTGGGAGACTCAATCGGGGATTCTGGCTCTCCCCAATGGCTCGGAGCCTCCGAGTAACTCAACAAAAGTCGAAGTCTCAATTGGGATTGGCTTCCCAGCAGGGTTCCTGGACGATGCCCGAAACGGAATCCCCACCCAAGTGGAAGTTTTCACCACTGCCGATGTCTCCGAATCGACTGCCGTGGCGATCGGTGGTCTCGTCAAGCTAATGGCGTCCCGCTTCGCCGACATCGAGCTCCCGGTCACCCTCTCGCAAGAGTCCTATCAGGTCTTGGGTGAGGACCGGATCGGTGATCAGGTCTCAATCAGGGAGAACTTGAGGCCAATGTTTGTGTTTATGGGCCTGATGATGGAGATGTTCGCCATGTCTTCGATCATCACCCGTGAGATTCAGTCGAAGACCGCCCTCTCCGTCCTCGTCACCCCGGCCCGCCCTGCTGATTTTCTGGGAGCCAAGATCTTCAGCGGAGCCGCCTCCGGATTCGCGCAGTCGGCAATCCTTCTGGTTGCCTTGGGAGCACTCGGGGCGAATCCGGCACTCGGTTTCCTCCTATTGGCGCTCGGAGCAATCATGGTGGCCGGGTTAGCAATGATCAGTGGCGCCTTAGCTCGAGACTTTTTGGGGACGCTCCTCTACGGAATGCTCTTCATCTTCCCGATGATCGTACCCGCGGTAGCGGCAGTCTTCCCTGGGACCCCTCCGCTATGGATTCGGTCAATCCCTTCCTATCCGCTAATCGACGGCCTCATACAGAACATTGCCTACCAAAGCGGTGACTTGTGGCAGCACGTGACAGTTCTCTTGGCCTGGTGTATCGCGATTGGCGTTATCGCGTGGATCGTCCTCAAGAGAAGGGTGGAAACGATATGAGCCTTTCGTCGATCTTCCGGATTCTTCGGAAAGATATCCGAATGGGACCGCGGTCTCCGATCACCTTCTTCATGTTCTTCATGCCGTTACTCGTTACCTTCCTAATCCAGGTGGCTTTTGGGGATTTGTTCAACGATCTCCCCAGATTGGGGATCGTCGACGAGGAAGGCTCCGCGGTGGCATCCCGACTATTTGAAATGGACGGCCTCCAAGTCTCGATCGTAGAAACGATCTCTGAACTCGAGTCCTTGGTCGAATCCAACGACCTAGACGCTGGACTTGTTCTCCCTCGTGGTTTCGACGCTTCGCTCGCTTCTGGAGACAAGCCACCCTTGAACATGTTCATCTCCGGAGAGTCGCTCGCTTACGAAAGGGTCGTGCTGGAATCTGTCACACTCGGCGTGATGAGCGATGCTGGACCGAATCCATCTCCTGTTGAAGTCGAAGTGAAGAGGCTGGGCGAAGAGGGGCTTCCGTGGGATGCCAAGGCCGCTCCCGCACTAGCCGTATACGCTCTGCTGATCACCGGGGTCTTCCTTCCGGCATTCGCTATTGCTGACGAAAGGGAGAAGAAGACCGTTACTGCCGTCATTTCTACTCCGGCCACCCTCGGCGATCTGATAGCCGCGAAAGGCCTCCTCGGCCTTCTTCTGTCTCTCCCGATGACAATGGGGATCCTTTGGCTGAACGGCTCTCTGGCCGATCGTCCCCTGGCTCTCCTAGCAGTGATTTCCGTTGGGGCGGTCCTGTTCTCCGTTCTCGGAATGATCTATGGGGCTGCTGCTAAGGAGGTGGCTGGAGTCTTCGCTTTGATCAAAGGGACGGCGATAATCCTGATGGCA
>CAYTVW010000297.1:0-2190 GCA_964441865.1 uncultured Acidimicrobiaceae bacterium | reverse complement strand
ACCGGGGAATCGATGAGACCCGGTGAGGCGGTCATCGCCCGTTTCAAGTTCGTCGAAGGCGCGGCGTTCACCCTGGGTTTGGACTCCTGCCCCAACCGGATTCCAAAACTGGTTGGACAGGACGGTTTCCGCTCGGTGAGTGTGGAATTCCGCGAAAGACTCTTCCTGAACGTCTGGTTTGGCACAGAAAGGATTTCGGGGTTCCAGGATGTAGGGACGATCCTCAAACCTGGCTCCTGGTACACGATCGCCATCGCGATAACACCCCAAGACCACTTTGCTATCACGGTTTGGGAGGACACTTCGGCCGACCCCGTCGGGTTCTACTCCGGTGACAACACCCAGCTCTTCGACGAGTATTGCCTAGCCGCTTTCGCTGACGAAGGTTCACTGCTCCAATTGGATGACATAGCGTTTATCGAATTCAGCTATCTCAAATAGCGGGACCACAACCGAGTTGTCCGGCGAGACAGACGAACCCCAGGGATTGGGGTAGTCGCGACTGCCAGGAGTGTGGCGCGAATTGTTGGACTACTGGTCCGTGGATTCTCCCGGGATTGACTGGGCACCTTGTTGCCCTTCTGTCTCCTCCGGGCGAGCGGCTTCCTGGTCGCGATCTCCTTGAGAGGCTCGCTGTTCCGCTAGGAGTCTTTCTTTCACCTTGATTCGGCGCTTCCGTTCAGATTCTCTCTTGCAGATCAGACAGTCCCGTTCGGGAGCAAGGTTCTCGTTGCCGCGTCGGACCCGCCTCCGCCACCTCGTGTTTTCGGGTGTCCAGGGATGGCCGTGCCTACAGGTTTCACGAGCAGCAAACTTCTCTCTCAGCTCCCCCGGCTCGCGGAGTCGTTGCGACTCCGGCTTTTCTTCCTTTTGCTCTTCCTGTCCCTTTTCGTTCTCCATCTTCGCCCAGAATAGTGAGGATCTGTCCTGACACAACGCGGACAGGCGGCCCGACGTCTCTTGAACACCCCATTGAAGAGCTGGACTGCACGCTCCAAGCAGAGTGACAACCACTCGGGAATGCGATTCCAACAGCCGACAGCGCCCCGCCCCTTCTAGATAGCGTTCCTCAAGGCCCGTTGGAGAGGATCCCAGATGACTAGCACCATCGCCAACGCGACAACGCCCAACCCCACCGACTCCCACCAGGCCGCATACTGCCAGCCCAATATGATCGAAGACAAGTCACCCCGATGGGTAGACGAATGCAGGAGGAGAGCACAGATATGAAAACCGCCAGGGAAAACCCAGGACGAAGCCTGGCCGGGGAAAACCATCGCCGCCACCACCCCAAGACCACTCAAAAACAACACAGTGGAACCGAGAGCTCGGTCAAGGCCGCGCCCCAACATCACACCAGGCACTACTGCACAAGACCACGCCAAAAGGAAAACCAAACCTGTGGCTCCCGCTCGTAACCAGGTAGAACGACGTGTCCTTGGCGGAGCCCAAGCAGAGAGCCAGCACGCGGCAACAGCCGCCGCCAAACCTGCCGTCAAAGCTACCTGATGCGACGACTGAAGACTCTCGCCAAACTCGATGGGGCCAAACGCCCACGACTTCGACACTGGACGGAAACCCAAAACCACGGTCCCCGCAAACAACACAACCGAATACACCCAACCCGTCGAAAAGAAATAGGAGCGAAGAATCATTCCGATATTTCCGCGAAGCGATAGCCCAGATGGTACCGATTGAGAGTCTCATCTAGCGCAGCGACGTCACAAGACTTCAGGCCAGTAAGAAGCTCCCTCATCGCCTCACTATCGGCCTTCTCCCACGGCTCCAATTCAAGGCTGTAGGCAAGCCGTTCGTCCTCATTCCCAAACCGAACCCAAGAATGCATCATGTTGATAAACGCCGTGCCATTCGCATCGGAAATGACTGCCTCCACTAGGGTCGGATCGCTCTCATAGCCAGGCAATTCTTCTATAGGTTGACATGTATCCGTTATTGCCCGGACCACCGTCTCAAGAGAAGCGTGTCGGTTGACATAATCATCATTCAAAAGCCCGATAGTCGCATCCCCAGAATCCAGATTTGACGTATTGGCAGTCTTGAATGACATGGGAAGCAGATCCATATAGCCGTCCCACTCGGCCTGTGCATACACCTTCTCTATTAGGTCCACGATACCGGGCAAGATGTCTCGCTGCTCGGACACCACGCAGACTCGAACCCCTTGAGTCG
>CAYTVW010000296.1:0-2193 GCA_964441865.1 uncultured Acidimicrobiaceae bacterium | reverse complement strand
ATGGGGTTTTCTCCCTCCCTGGACCAAGAACCGTCAAGGAATCCAAATCAACGCTCGGTTGGAGACGATCGACACAAAGAAATCGTTCGCTGAGGCATTCGCCCGTCGAAGGTGCATCATCCCGGCCGACGGGTTCTATGAATGGCAGCAGACCGAGAATGCTCGGATACCTCACTGGATCTACCGAGGAGACGGATACCCGATTGCCCTGGCGGGGATATGGGGGACCTGGCGAGATCCGAAGACCGGTGTGAAGCACCGCACCTGCGCCATTATCACAACGTCGGCTAGCGGGATTGTCTCAACAGTCCACGATCGAATGCCGGTGATTTTGGATTCGGGAGCGTGGGATCGTTGGTTGGACCGCGATCTCACGGATCCTCCGCAGATCAGAGCACGGATCCGGCAGGTCAGCCCCGACTCGCTGATGGCCCATCCAGTATCGAACGATGTGAATTCAGTCACCAATAATCACCGCGGACTCACCTACCAGCGTCCGTAATCCAACTTGCTAGCCCCGACCAGTCTTTTCCTCGTTGAAATCCCACACCGCACGGGACATCACCGGATTGACACGTGAAACGACAACGGATTCTCTTGACCGGTATCGTTCAAGCGGAGTCCCGATATCGGAGTTCAGATGACGAAATTCGCATACTTCTGCGGAAACGAACAATGGCAACCCGAAGAGTTGGTGGAACACGCCGTCCTAGCAGAGAACGCTGGATTCGACATGGTGCTGATTTCCGAGCATTTCCACCCTTGGGTAGACGATTTCGGAGCCTCGGGTTTCGCCTTCTCCACACTCGGGGCAATCGCCGCTATGACCAATCGGGTTCGTCTAGGGACAGCGGTCACCACCCCTCTGTTTCGATTCCATCCGGCGGTTGTCGCTCAGGCTGCTGCGACAATAGATCGGCTCTCGGCAGGACGTTTCGTTTTGGGGGTCGGCACCGGGGAGAACATTAACGAAGGCCCCCTCGGTCATGAGTTCCCAGGTTATTCGGAGAGAGCAAGCCGGATGAGTGAAGCCCTTGAGATCATGCGTCGACTTCTCGACGGAGAGAAACTCGAGTTCTCCGGACGTCATTACTCGACCGACAAAGCAAAGCTCTATTCGCCACCTGTCGGGGAAGTCCCGATATGGCTAGCGGCGAGCGGGCCAAAGTCTGCCAAGATGGCTGGAAGACTGACCGAAGGAGTGATCACGTCAGTCCGTGACCCGGAAAAGACCCGTGAGAATGTCGTCGACCCGGTGCGAGAGTCTGCCTCGGCCGCTGGCCGTCCGTCACCAACGGTTGTCGCCACTCGTTGGGTGATCTATGCCGAAAACGACTCGGAAGCCTGGGACGTGCTGAAGCCCTGGAGGGGACTCCGTGCCCCCGGCAGGCTCGAAGCTATCGATCCTCAGACGCTCCGCGAACGAGCGGACGCCATGGACAAGAACAAGATCCTCTCTCAATACTCAGTCGCTCCCGACCTCGACTCCGTCGTCACAGCCTACGAACCGCTGGTCACCGCCTTGGACGCCGACATAGTGACGATCCAGATGGCAGCCTCCGATCAGCGCCGCCTCATCGCCGACCTCGGAGAATACGTCCTCCCCCGGCTGCGCTCATTGAACTCCCGAAACCGGATCTAGGCGAAGTCCCTTCAATCACCGATTCCGAATCCCAGAATCACCTGTGATCGGAGGATCGCCTGTTGAGTCGTGCCTGTAAGGTCGGGATTGCTCAAAGCGGCCTCCATCGACGGCACATTGGCCTTGAATTCCTCGAATACCACAACAGGTCCCTCCGCGCTCGCTTGCGCAGCGCCAGCCAACCTACCGGCGAAAGTCGTCATGAAAGAGGCTATGAGATCGATTCGCCAACCATCCGACGTTTTCCGCAACACGAGGAATGATGGTTCAGTGCTCGGGGGGATTATCAGGAACACTCGGGAGAACTCGGTCCCTAGCGACTCGAACGTATCAACGTTGTTGACCGAGCCGAACAGGAGTCCGGATCCAGAAAGATCAGCGAACCCGGCCCAGAAACTCTCGATCACATCCCTTGACCCCTCTAGTGCGTAGACACTGTCGACCCCGACCCCTTCGATCAACGCCACCATCATTGCCTGATCAGTGACAGTGAGGTCGGCAGCCCCGGCCACATCGTTGAGCCCGACTTTCTTGAGAAGCTCAAGAGCGAC
>CAYTVW010000295.1:0-2215 GCA_964441865.1 uncultured Acidimicrobiaceae bacterium | reverse complement strand
TCGCGGCGAGTCCCCTCGGCCTTGAATTCGCCCTCGTCGATTATCGCCACCCGATCGCACAGGCGGTCGGCTTCTTCCATGTAATGGGTCGTGTAGAGGACTGCCATACCCTCACCCGAGAGATGCTCGACGCTTTCGAGGATGGCGTTCCGGGACTGAGGGTCGACGCCCACTGTCGGTTCGTCGAGAACCAATAAACTTGGCTTGTGGAGTAGGCCGATCCCGATGTTCAGCCGACGCTTCATGCCGCCCGAGAACTCCTTCGCCAGGTCATTTCCCCTCTCCTTGAGCCCAATCACCTCTAGGACCTCACCGACCCTCTTGGAAAGGTCTTGTCCTCCCATCCCATAGAGACGACCGAAGAAGGCGAGATTCTCACGAGCGGTAAGGTCGGGGTAGACAGCGACGTCTTGTGGCACCATCCCAACCGCGGCCTTAGCGGCCATCGAATTCACCGTCATAGGAATGGAGTCGACGGTAATGCTTCCGGCATCCGCCCGAAGTACTCCTGCCACCATCGAAATTGTTGTGGTCTTCCCGGCCCCGTTTGGGCCTAGAAGTCCATAAGTCTCGCCCGGTTCAATGTGGAAGCCGACCCCTCGCACAGCCTCCAAATCGCCGAACTTCTTCCAGAGACCCTCCACCTCCAAGACCGGTCCGTTCACAAAAAGCCCCTTTCGGCTTGCCCGTTTTCCGTCCAAACCCGTTTAGATTAACCACTCCTCTGGTCGCCCTGATCGGGAATAGCACGCCTGGTGACACAGGACTCAAACGACCCCTTCAACATGTTCGGCACCGACGGTAAGGGGGGACCGCCGGCGCCGAACACTCTCCTCGTCGGCACTGCCTTGCCGGTTCTTAGCGATCCCCTGAATCCCGGGATGTTCTCATCTCGCAACTCTCGAGCCGGGGTAACCTCACGGATATGGACCAAGATTCCACCAGCCGTTACGTCCACCAGCTCCCCGACACTGACCCGGCCGAAACGACCGAGTGGCTCGAGTCGCTTGACGCCGCGATCGAACACCACGGCCCGAACCGGGGAAGATACATGATGGCTCGGATCGGCGAACGGGCCGAACAGCTGGGTATCGGATATTTGAAGCCGACGTCTAGCCCCTACATCAACACCATCCCTGCCGATCAAGAGGTCCCGTATCCCGGTGATCTCGAAATCGAGAAGAGAATTCGAAGAATGATCCGGTGGAACGCCGCCGTGATGGTGATCAAAGCCAACGACAAGTTCAAAGGTATCGGCGGACACCTTTCGACCTTCGCCTCTTCGGCTCTCCTATACGAGGTCGGCTTCAACCACTTCTTCAGGGGCAAGGACAATGGACCAGGAGACGCCGTCTACTTTCAAGGCCATGCTGCACCCGGGATCTACGCCCGCGCCTTCCTAGAACGGCGAATCGACGAGATCCATCTCGACAACTTCCGTCAAGAGATCGGCGGCAACGGACTCTCCTCCTACCCTCACCCTCGCCTAATGCCAGAATTCTGGGAGTATCCGACGGTCTCGATGGGGCTCGGCCCCATCAACTCGATTTACCAGGCTCGTTTCAATAAGTACCTTCATCACAGAAAGATCGATGACACTTCCGAAAGCCAGATTTGGGCGTTTTTGGGTGATGGGGAAACAGACGAGCCGGAGACCTTGGGCGCTATCTCTCTGGCCGCTCGGGAAGGTCTCGGAAACCTGAATTGGGTCATCAACTGCAATCTCCAACGCCTCGATGGCCCCGTCCGCGGGAACGGCAAAATCATCCAAGAGTTGGAAGCGTGTTTCCGGGGAGCCGGATGGAACGTCACGAAAGTGATTTGGGGGGCAGGGTGGGATCCTCTCCTTGCCGCCGACACAGAAGGCGCCCTCGTCGACATCATGAATTCTTCAGTCGACGGCGAATACCAGAGATACAAGGTCGAAGGCCCCGCCTACGTTCGGGAAAACTTCTTCGGGAAAGACCCTCGCGCTCTGAAACTGGTAGAGCACCTTTCGGACCAGGAGATATGGGAACTGCGTCGGGGAGGACTCGATCCGACAAAGGTCTACAACGCCTACAAGAACGCGATGGAGACACACGACGCTCCGACCGTGATCCTGGCGAAGACGATAAAGGGTTGGATGCTCGGTCCCGACGTCGAAGGCCGCAACGCTACCCACCAGATCAAGCAGCTCACCATTAAGCAGCTCGCCGATCTGCGGACCCGCCTT
>CAYTVW010000294.1:0-2226 GCA_964441865.1 uncultured Acidimicrobiaceae bacterium | reverse complement strand
ATGTACGACGGCCGGACTCGACTAACCCAGGATGTGAGCGATCAGATCAGAGATCATTTTCAAGAGATCGCCTTCCAGACGGTGATACCGAGATCGGTGAGGATCTCGGAGGCCCCATCGTTTGGTGAGCCCATCGAGGTCTTTGATCGGTCGAGTCGAGGAGCGGAAGCCTATAGGGACCTGACCACGGAATTCCGGAAACGGCACGGACGGAAGGTGAAGCGATGAACCAGAGGCGCGGCGGATTAGGGAGGGGCCTCGACGCCCTTATCCCGACCGGAGCTGGGAAGGACGAGAAGCAGTTCGCCTTGATCCCGATAGACGAAATCAAGCTGAATCCGAAACAACCCAGGAAGACGTTCAAGGACGAGGGGATTGACGCCCTGGCTGAATCGATCTCGATTGTTGGGGTTCTTCAGCCGATTGTGGTTACCCCGGAAGGGAAGAAGTTCACGATTGTCGCGGGGGAACGAAGGTGGCGGGCTGCGAAGAAGGCTGGACTCACAGAGATTCCGGCGATGATTCGCGACGTTGACGATCGAGCCGCGTTGACCCAAGCGTTGATCGAGAATGTCCAGCGAGAGGACTTGTCGCCGCTAGAGGAGGCTGCGGGTCTTCAACAACTCTTGGAAGAACACGGTCTGACGCATGAGGCGCTAGGCGCCCAGATCGGGAAGAGCCGGACTGCAATAACCAATTCGGTTCGCCTCTTGAGCCTTCCCCCAGTTATCCAGGGATTGCTCTCCGAAGGGGCGATCTCGGCTGGCCACGGTAGGGCCCTAGTGGGTCTCGGAGATCGGAAGTTCGCTGAACACATTGCCAACAAGGCCGCGCAAGAGGGGTGGTCGGTTCGTCAGTTGGAGGAGGCCGTTCGGGCCAGGAAGGATGCCGGGAGGCCTGATCCCAATGCTAAGCCGGTTCTCAAGGAGATCCGTCCGGTTGAGATCTTGGAACTGGAGCAAAGACTCACGGAGCTTTTGGCAGCAAAGGTGAAAATCTCCTACAGGGCAAAAAAGGGGAAAGTAGAGATCTCGTTCAAATCGCTCGATGATCTAGAACGCCTCTACCGGCACTTCTTCAGTTAGCCCCAGATTCTTCGAAGAACCGTTGCAGCCCTTCGACGGTCTTCATACCCAACTGGGCCGAGAGTCCACGGTGAGCGACGATCACTGCGGGGGCTCGGGTCTCCCGAAGGATCGCCGACGCTCTCCCTACCACTTCTCCGCCGATCAGGTCAGCGATGTTGCGAGCTAGAAGTGCGCCGCCCTCGCTTCTGCTCCGAGGAGTCTCGAAGTAGAAGACAAGATCGGGTTCGCCTTCCGTGGGGAGTTGAAAGGCCACAATGAGTTCGGCTCCGTTTCTGTTGGCCCTTCCAGCCCGGACTCGTTCTGGGACGCTGACGTCGGCCGGTCGCGAGATGATCGGGATACCTCCCAAATCTTGGAAAGCAAGAGAGGCCGCGTTGGCCGCTTCCCAAGCCAGACCGGATTCCTCGGGCGTTCGCCCGGCCGGATCGAAACAGACTCGGGTACCGACCGGCGAAGAGGAGAGATTCCTGAGCCATTCTCGTTCCCTGACTGTCTCGCGTCCCATCCCCAACGCACTTCGAGTCACTAACCGAAGCTCAGTGATGGTCGCTGGTCCGCCAACTCCGTCGACGGCGAGGTTCCGGTCGTGTTGAAACTTCGTAACCGCTGCGACCGTGTCTGGACCGAATATCCCGTCCGGTTTCCCCGCGTCGAATCCGAGGTTGTTCAGGCGTTGCTGAAGCTCGGCTACGTCTTCTCCTCGGAGCATCGGCCTCCTGAGATAAAGGAGACGATCTCCAAGGCGATATCCCGCCTCATAGAGCGCTCGCCAGGTCTCAGGTCCGACTATCCCGTCTGGGCCTAGCCCACGGCTCTCCTGAAAAGCACGGGTCGCGGTAGCGGTGCCTTCGCCGAAATCTCCCTCGTTGTCGGTTGAAATCTCGAACCCAAGCGCTACCAGCCGGTCCTGGATATCCTTGACCGATGGACCTGAGTCTCCGAGTCGAAAGAGCCGCATCAGCTCATCGTCTCACATCGACGGCTACGAGAGGAAGTCGGCGAGCTCTTCCTGCAACTGTTCCTTGTTTCGAGGGCCGGCCAAACGCTTAACGGGAGCGCCGTCAACGAAGAGAATCAGGGTGGGGAGGGACATCACCTGGTGAGCGTTGGGGACTCTCGAGTTGTCTTCGATGCTCAT
>CAYTVW010000293.1:0-2239 GCA_964441865.1 uncultured Acidimicrobiaceae bacterium | reverse complement strand
CCAAGAGCCCCGCTCGCCCTAGGAGTATCGCTCCCGAAGACCCCTGCCGAATCCCCCTTCGAGTCGCAAAGTTGCGCTGCTTCGTCTCAAGTACCGGCTCTACCCCTCGCCCAACGGTCGGTCTGTCACCCGAAAAATGCTCTTGCTCGGGACATTACGGCTATCGTCGCTGCGTCAAAGCCTCGCTAGACCCGAATCGTCGACCGGGACCTGGCCAAGCTGTGGAATTGTTGCGCCATCGAAAAGAGGAATCGACTATGGCCAAATGTCCCCGATGTGGATCTGAAGTAGACGCGGAGTTTTCGACTCACTGCCCCGATTGTGGAGAATCGCTCCACGCCGATGTACCCGACCTGAGAGACCAAACGGTTGACTCGTCAGAACCTTCAAGTTCCACACTTCCACCCCCGCCTTCCTACCCGACAGCATCAGGCAACAAGAGTGCATGGCTTTCGCGTGGCATCACTGTCGTTGCTCTCGGAGCGGTTGCTGGAACGTCCATTTTCGGGTTTCTCAACTCTGCCAAAAGGGATGACACCGGTGAAATATCCAAGCCCGGCACAATCCTGATCAGCGACATGCGGGTCGGTGATTGCGCAGACTTGCCATCGGCCGCGACCGACGACGTTGAAGATGTCTACTCGTTCGATGAACTGAAAGCACAACCCTGCTCGGTCGCTCACGACTTCGAAATGTACGCCATCCTCTCCTATCCGGCGTCTTCGAGTGACCCGTTCCCCGGGAACGAAACGGTCACCAATTGGGGAGCCAACGCCTGCTACGAGGAATTCGAGCGTTACACCGGAATCGCCTACGAAGACTCACCCGACCTGGATTTCGATCTCTTCTGGCCAACGCCAGAAGGTTGGGAAGACGGTGATCGAGAAGTGAATTGCATCCTCATCGGATACAACCCGGAAGACCTGACTGACTATCCCAAGCTGATCGGGTCGAAGAAGGCCGTCACCGACTGAGCTAGGCCAACAAGGCCGAAAAATGACCAGCGACTGATCCTCCAGATTCGTCCGTCTCCAGGTGTCGGGGAGCACCCCATTTAGGGAGTTCCCCGACACTTGTGTTTTGAGTAGAGCCCGGAATCGTCTCTCCTCCAAGGATCCATACGCCGATACCTCCGTCTCCGAGACGGGCGCTGGACTCATGTTGCGGCTACCGTATCGATTCCAGAGGCTCAAGTGGACTTTCCGCATCAACTGAAAGTCGCTTCATTGAGCCGTGTAGAGACTGGGACGCGAAACGGAGGAATCGACCATGGCCAAATGTCCTCGATGCCGTACCGAGGTGGACCCAGAGTTCTACACTCACTGCCCCGACTGCGGAGCGTCTCTTCACGCGGATGTGGCCGAGCTTCAAGATCCTGAACCGAGCCCTTCAGCTCCCACCCTTCCTCCACCGCCCCCTGCAACTCCGGCTCCGAAGAACAAGTCGAAGTGGATCTCGCTCGGCATCCGGCTCGCTCTGGTTGTGGTTCTCTTCAGCGGAGGGATCATTCGGTTCTTCACCTCCGCCAAACGGGATGACAGTGGAGAGATCACAAAACCCGGGACAATCGAATTCTCCGACATGCGGGTAGGCGACTGCGCCAACTATCCGGACATCCCTACTGACGCAGATGGAACCTTTGAATTCACCGACCTAAAAGCCCAACGATGCTCTGATCCTCACGATTTCGAAATGTACGCCATCTTGTCATTCCCGGCGGGCTCAAACGACCCGTTCCCTGGTAGGGACGCGATAATCGAGTGGGCCCTCAACGAGTGCTACGACCGATTCGAGCCATACACCGGAGTCGCCTATGAAGAGTCTCTCGACCTGGACATCGATGGGTTCTTACCATCCGAAGATTCGTGGGAGCAAGGAGACCGCCATATCCAGTGTCTTCTGATCGGGTACAACCCAGTAGACCCGACGGATATCCCACAACTGGTTGGGTCCAAGAAAGCCAGTGCAGACTGATCTCCACCAGAGAAGGCCGATCCTCAACTGCAAGAGACTGTTCACGGCTGGGATTCGATCATTCCAGAGCCGAACTCGAGTCGGGAAGATCCGAACCAATCGAAGCATTCGCGCACTAGAGTCCGTCGAGTCAGCTCCGAAGGGAAAAGACGAATGAGCGCCTGCCCGAGATGCGGGTCGGAAGTCAACATCGAATTCGAGACCCACTGCTACCAGTGCGGGAAATCTTTGCATCCCGAATTCGAGGATCTCAGAAGCGACAGGG
>CAYTVW010000292.1:0-2254 GCA_964441865.1 uncultured Acidimicrobiaceae bacterium | reverse complement strand
CTTTCGCTGGAGCTTCCCAGTCAGGCATCCACCACCTCAGCAATTCTCACAAAATCATCCGCAGATAGTTCCTCGGCCCTTGCAGTCGGTTCGATCCCCGCTTTCTCAAGCGCGATGTCCGGATCTGCAATGACTTGTTGGAGTGATCGTCGCAGCATCTTCCGTCTTTGCCCGAATCCTGCCTCCGCCAACCCGATCGCCGCTTCCGCCATCCGGTCCGATTCCTTACGATCGAGGACCACAACGGCCGACTCGACACGAGGAACAGGGACGAACACTTGAGGCGGGACACGAAAAGCCAGAGTCGCGTTCGCGTAAAGCCGACATACCACGCTCGGGAGCCCATAGGCCTTTGACCCAGGACACGCGACGAAGCGTTCCGCCACTTCTCTTTGGATCATCACTACGAGTCGTCGAACCTTCGGGACTCTTCTCAAGACATCTAGAACCATTGGTGTCCCGACGTTGTAAGGAAGGTTCGCGACCATCAACCAGCCTTCACCTTCGAGTTCTTCTTCCAGATCGACCCGCATGATGTCTTTGAACCGGATCGCCACCTCCCCTACCCCTTGCAGCGATTCCTCCAGAACCGGCGCCAAACGTCTGTCTATTTCGTAGGCGACTACTTTTGCCCCAGCATCTGCCAGAGCCGCCGTCAACGTACCGGTCCCCGCTCCCACCTCGACTATCCGATCGCCAGGCACCACCCCGGCAGTCTCAACAATTTTCCGCGTTATGTTCGGATCCGCCAAGAAATTCTGCCCGAGAGACCTCCGAAGCTCCACTCCGTGACGCTCCAACAGTCTGATCATCTCAGCTCGACTCTGCACACTCACTTCGGACCGCCAAAGACTCGCGTGGCATTCTCCGAAGTTGCAGCAGCAGTCTCTTCTACCGTGATGTCCCAGACCTCGGCCAATGCGGCCCCCACCAAAGACACCCGAGACGGCTCGTTTTCTAGATCTCGGTAGGGAGGCGGAGAAAGGTACGGCGTGTCCGTCTCGACCATTCCACGATCGATGGGGACCTCAGCGGCTGCCCTCCTGATCGTATCGCCGGTCTCGAACGCGATAGGGCCAGCAAAACCGAATGTGACACCCAAATCCAAGAATCTTCGTGTCCATTTCGGACCTCCGGTCCAGCAATGCATTACTGCCAGTGGACCCAACTCAGACTCTTCGACAAGGCGATGAACCTCCGAGAAAGCATCTCTGCAGTGGATGATCGCTGGCTTGTTCAGCCTCTTCGCCAATTGAAGTTGCGCCGCGAACACAGGGATCTGTCGCTCTCGGGGAGTGTGGTCGCGGTAGAAATCCAATCCAATTTCACCGACAGCCACCGCTTTTTGGGCGAGCTCCTCGATTCTTCTCGCCTCGACCTCCCATTTCGATGCTTCGTTCGGGTGTAGTCCGACTGCAGCGACCACACGCAAAGGATTCCGCTCAGCCAGATCGAGAGCAGCCTCAGAAGTCGCAACGTCAACGCCCGGAACCACCATCCAGTCGACTTCGACCGCGCGATCGATGAGTTCTTGAGCTGAAGCTTCGGCTAATTGGGGATGACAGTGCGAATCGACCCAAGTCATGCACAAAGAATCTACTCGGGGTGAAACCTTGGCTATCCACAATGCATTCCCGCAACTCTCCAGTAAGGTTTTGTTTGGGCTCAAGCGAGGCAGATATGGAATCGGGTATCGCAAGGAAAATCGACGATCTGGGACGGATAGTGATTCCGGCCGAGACTCGTCGCATGTTCAACATAAGAGAAGGCGATCAGCTGACCATCTCGATCGATGGTCCGACCATTGTGTTGAGGAAAGTTGAAGACAGTTGCGTGTTCTGCGGCACTGTCAAGAACGTTGCAGTCTTCCGCGGAAAGGGGATCTGCGCGACATGCCGAGCGCAACTCAGCAGCTAGCCGCGCTCTTCTATCAACCGCTGATAAATCTTTCGACGCTCAACCCGCCATTCATCTGCGGCTGTCCGTGACGCCTGCGACGGAGACATCCCGCCCTTCACAAACTCTCGCGCCGCCGAGACCGCCACTTCCGTGAGGTCAGGTAACTCTGATCTCCCTTCCAAGACCACAGTGAATTCTCCCCTGTTCCGTTCGTCGGTCCATTCTTCTCGTGCTTCTTCTAGGGTCCCCCACCAGATCTCCTCATAGAGCTTGGTCAATTCACGAGTAACACAGATTTGACGCTCCGACCCCAATGCCTCAGCCGCGTCTTCCAATACCGGGATTTCAAATTCGT
>CAYTVW010000291.1:0-2257 GCA_964441865.1 uncultured Acidimicrobiaceae bacterium | reverse complement strand
CAACCGGTATTGAAAATGGATATCGGCGATAATCGGAACCGGCGAACGGGGAACGATCGCCTCAAGCCCTTCTGCTGCCTCGTGATCGTTGCAGGTGACCCGGACAATGTCGGCACCCGCCCCTGCGAGTGCGTAAATCTGAGAGAGAGTGGCGGCGACATCGTGGGTTTTGGTGTTAGTCATTGACTGAACAGAGATTGGAGCTCCACCTCCGACCGGGACCGAACCCACGTTGATCCTCCTCGTCAAACAGCGGGCAATCACGAGAATCGTTGACTGATCGGATCGACGAGGTCGAGAGTTATCGAGGCAACAAACAGGAAGCCGATGAACAGCATCACTGCCGTCGCGACGGGGATCAGCTTCCGAACGTCCGCCGGACGTCCGCGGAGCTTCTCATATAGAGCGAGTGCGAAGTGACCGCCGTCAAGCGGGAACAGGGGCAAGATGTTGAGTGTCCCCAACACCATGTTGATGAACGCAAGAAACGCCAACAGATCTACCCCCTCGATCCCATTGGCCATCTGATACACACCGATCGGGCTCACCGGACGGACATCGTCGGGGACTTCCCCACCCCCCATGCCCTGGACAATGGAAAGGATCGAGTCAGGTGAGACAAGTCTTCCCAGAAACCCGATCGCTCCTTTGGCGCTCTCCCACATATCCTGTCCTGCGAGACCGCTCGCCTCAAAAACTGACAAAGATTCAGTGAGGTAATTAGGCACAATCCCCAGCAAGGGTCTTGGCTTACCGGTCTCTGGATCTAGAACTGAGCCCATGGTCCCAGACAGTTCGACCCTCTCGCCGTCCCGAAGTACTTCTACCTCAAACTCATCCCCAATCGCAGTGGAGCGGATAGCCGAAGCGAGTCCCTCCCAGTCCTCGAGTTCTTCCCCGTTGAAAGCGACCAAGAGGTCTCCTTCTAGAATCCCGGCACTCGACGCGGCAGACGGTGTCCCGTCAATGGTCTCGGAGATCCCCGAGATACTCAGCGTCGGAACAGCTGAACCGTCGACAATCACATTACGTCCGTTAGCCAGATATGCTCCGGTAAAAAGCATGAAAGCCAACAGGAAGTTGGCGGTTACACCAGCCAACACCACCACCGACTTTGCCCAGAACGGCTTCTCCCGATAGGTGCGCCCGTAATCGGCCGGATCGACTTCTTCGAGAGCATTCATCCCCACAACTCGCACGTAGGCACCGATCGGAATCGGCTTCAGGCCATATTCCGTTTCGCCCCTCTTGAAGGAAAAGATCTTTGGGCCAAACCCGATGAAAAACTCAGTGACTTTCATTCCCGTGGCTTTGGCCGCGAAGAAATGGCCCGCCTCGTGAGCGATGACAAAGGAGATCAGAGCAACGATTGCGATTGGTCCGCCGGACATTAAAGATAAAGGTAGCCGAGTTTCGAAGAAAACCTCATACCCAAGTTCAACTCTTGAGAAGTGCCGAGGCCAAACGACGAGCTTCCCGGTCGGCTTCCCACACCTCATCGGTTGATTCCACCGCTCGATGTTCGAATCTACCGAGGGTGCGTTCAATCAACTTGGGAATCCCCAAGAACGAGAGACGGTCCTCCAAGAACGCTAGAACCGCGACCTCATCTGCCGCGTTATAAACCAAAGGCCCCGTGCCGCCCATCTCCCCCGCTCTATACGCCAGATCCAAAGCAGGGAATGCTTCCCTCTCAGGTTTTTCGAAGGTCAGAGTCAAACCCGCTGGGCTGAATGCTGGCACGGGAGGCAGGAGACGGTCCGGATAGGTGAGGGCATATTGGATCGGGACCCGCATATCTGTGATCCCCATATGGGCGAAGAAGGCGCCGTCGGCCGTCACCACCATCGAGTGGACAATGCTTTGCGGGTGGACAACTACATCAACCTGGTCTGGACGCACATTGAAAAGCCAGTGAGCTTCGATCATCTCCAGGCCCTTGTTGGCCATCGTGGCGCTGTCGATCGTAACCTTGGGCCCCATGTCCCAGTTTGGATGATCGAGCGCCAGTGCGGGGGTGACGTCGTGCATCTGCTCCAGGCTCCATCCTCGGAACGGGCCGCCCGATGCAGTCAGGATCAGGCGCTTGAGTTGAGCGTTTGAGCGTCCTTCCAGGCATTGAAAGATGGCGTTGTGCTCGCTGTCCACCGGCAGGATGCGCACGCCGTGGCGTGCAGCTTCGGCCATTACAAATTTGCCAGCCAGCACGAGCACTTCCTTGCTCGCCAATGCAATGTCCTTACCGCTGCGAATTGCG
>CAYTVW010000290.1:0-2282 GCA_964441865.1 uncultured Acidimicrobiaceae bacterium | reverse complement strand
GCGAGGCACGCGGCGCGCGCTGGTCGGAAATCGACATGAACGCCCGGGATGGTCCATGTCCGGGCATCCATGTCGATTTCCGACCAGCGCGCGCCGCGTGCCTCGCTGCTTCTGGCGCCAGTCAGGATCAGAAACCGCAGGCATTGCAGGTGATGACGCCGGCAAGGCTTCGGGATCGTGCTTTCGGTCGTGTGCGGATCGAGTTCATCGCATCACGGCAGACACCGAACCGCCCGGTCGATGTTTTGAACACTCCGACTGGGACGATTCCGGTTTCGACTCCTGAAATCACCATTCTTGACTTGGTCGCCTTCCCGAATAACAGTGGAGCCTTGTTCAACGTTGCCACGATTATTGGAGACATGCTGGCCGACGACGCGATTGTGATGGGGGAGCTCGCCGCAGGTGCTGTCGGGTATCCCGTCTCAATTGTGCAGAGGACCGGTTGGCTTCTCGACTTCATGGCCGGGCAAATGGGCGTGAATGTAGACACTGAAGTCTTGCTGCCTCTTGTGGCAGTTCGGAAAACACCAACGCCGCTTGACCCAATTCACGGCCGGTTCGGGAGTCTTGATGAGCGATGGAATGTGATAGTCGCCGAGTATCCGGAAGAGGAATCGTCCTGATACCCCGGGCTTTCATCACTGAGTGGGGGCGAGTGGTGCCGTGGCCGACCGTCGAGCAGGCTGAACAGGATCTGTTGCTTTCGAGACTGATCGTTGACATCGCCAACCACGATTATCTCGGCGACGAGTTGGTTTTTCGAGGCGGCACTTGTTTGCACAAGCTCCACGCTCCGGAACCGTTGCGGTATAGCGAAGACCTTGACTATGTGCGGAGCACTAGAGGCGGAATCCGCGGGATTACCACGGCGGTTTCGAAGATTGGGGAGCGGCTTGGAATGAGGGTTAGCACCTCTGTCGGCGAGTACCCGAAGATCATTCTGCGGGCTCCGTTCGAGACCGGTGAAGGTCAGATGCGCGTGAAGGTTGAGGTGAACACTCGGGAACGCTCGCCGCATCACCCCCTAGTGAGGGTCCCATTCCGTGTCGAGTCGTCATGGTTCGCTGGTGAAGCGGAAGTCCTTACGTTCTCGATTGAAGAAGTGCTCGCATCCAAGATCCGAGCCCTTTATCAAAGGTCGAAGGGGCGCGACGTCTTTGATCTCTGGTTCGGTCTCACCAGGCTCGGTGTTATGGGTTCTTCCATCGTCGAAGCGTTTGCTCCATACCGACCTGATGGGATCAACAGAAACAAAGCAGAACGGAACCTTCGAGAGAAGGTAATGAAGGCGTCTTTTCGGCGGGACCTCAGACCCCTAGTGGCTGCATTGCCGGGGGAATACGACATTGACGCTGCAGCAGAGTTGATTGTCAGTGAAGTGTTAGCTGGGTTTGAGTAGCCCAGGCGAAGTGGTTCTAGGGCATCTAGAGATTCGAGATAAGCGGCGGCCCGGATGATTCGGCTCCCCGAATGGTGCCTGTCGGAACGTGACGGCCGTTTCAATGACGGGTCCCGGGCACAGCATCGTTCGGAGACCTCCTCGGCCATACTTCACCCAGAGTATGACACGGGAGGTGGCCGGTGGTGCTCTAGAGAAATGTTGTCACGAGATCCCGTTCTCAAATGGGGTCCCGTCGAAGTCGGCCAGTGCGCTGTTCCGTTCTCGCTTCGCGTTGATGGGTGGTCTGCGGTCGTTCTGAGACGACCGCCTAACCACGCTACCGCTTGCTCTCCTTCCTCTTGGTGCCAGTGTCCGAACGCTTCTTGCGCCAAGACCCATCCTGGTTTCGGCTTCGGGGTTGCTTGCCGCCCCCGGTTTCTCTCACATGCGGGATCTTCCCCGCTCTGCGGTCAGCCATTGTTGGCTCCTTCTCTTGGGGACAGTCCTTGTGACTGTCCGACAGGTGAATCTGGGTAGGTAGGTGTTGGTTCGAGGTCGCGGGGAATCAAGCTGGTGGTCTTGGCAGTGGCCTCTAAAAGGACCTGACGGGCGACTCTCTCGTAGGCGTTGATGTTCGCGGCGATCAGTTCGTTCTTGGAAATGTCTCTAATCCGTATTCTCTTGAGATGTGGCGCGAGCAGGAGTCGTCCGTGCTCTCCCAGGACTACGGGAGACCGGCTGGTGAACAAGACCTTGGATCCCCAGATCGACGCCACGTCCTGCATCTTGGCTCGCGTACCAACGGCGTAGGCGATCAGCCGGATGTCAAGGTCGCCGAGGCTGCTGTGGATGAGTAGCAGGCGCCGCCGGACGTCGACCCATCCACGAGGTGTCTTGA
>CAYTVW010000289.1:0-2286 GCA_964441865.1 uncultured Acidimicrobiaceae bacterium | reverse complement strand
GGAGTTCCGTTGAGTGGTTCGACAACGACTGCCCTGATCGCTCGGTGGTTCCTTGCTCGCAACCCGGGGGCGACAGTGGTCCACAATCTCATAACCTCCAGGGCAGTCCCAGAGACGATTCGGGCTCACGGGGGGGTTCCGGTCCGGACCCGTGTGGGGCATTCTTTTATCAAGCAGATCATGGCCGAAACGGGGGCAATATTCGGGGGAGAGCATTCGGGGCACTACTACTTCAAGGACAATTTCCGGGCCGATTCGGGGATGTTGGCGATGCTGGTTCTTCTCCAAGTGCTCTCGGAGGCTGGTGTCCCTCTCTCCGAGTTGAGGGCCGACGTCGAACCGTATGCGGTTTCCGGAGAGCTCAACTTCCGGGTCGAAGACCGAGCGGCTGCGATTGATGCGGTGGCCGACGCTATGAGAGACGGAGAAGCGGATCGACTCGATGGCCTCACTGTTCAATGGCCAGACAGATGGCTTAACGTTCGTCCTTCCAACACCGAGCCGTATGTTCGACTCAACGTGGAAGGTCCGGACGAGAGAGCTGTGAACGAGTTGGTTGGGAGAGTGAAGAGTGTTTTGGAGTCCCTGTGAGTCTCATTGAACCCTGGCTCTTGGAGATAATGCAATGCCCACGATGCAAGGCTCGTCTCGAGGAATCTGTCGCGACTTCTGAGTTGGTTTGTACGGGCTGTTCGGCTCGGTATCCGGTGATTGACGGGATACCCGATATGGTGGTGGACGACTAGCTGGTCGAGAATCTGAGTTTGGACGACCGAAACCTTGACCGACGATACCTATCAAGTGAATTTGAGGAGACCATGAATTTCGACATCGCCACCCCCACTCTCTCCGAACAAGGATCCCGTCGGATGAATTGGGCTGGGAGGAGGATGCCGGTTCTCGGAGAGATCCGGGATCGGTTCCGGAGTGAGCGCCCTCTGGATGGCCTGACTGTTGCAGCCTGCCTCCATGTCACTGCCGAAACTGCCAACTTGATGCTGGCTTTGCGGGACGGGGGAGCTAAGCCTTTCCTTTGTGCTTCCAACCCTCTTTCCACCCAGGACGACGTCGCCGCCGCTCTGGTAGGTGAGGGGATCCCCGTATTCGCAGTCCGGGGCGAGGAATCGGACCGCTACTACAGCCACATTCATACGGTCCTTGACGCCCACCCAGACATCACGATGGATGATGGTGCTGACTTGGCGACGGTGCTTCACACGGATCGGACTGAACTGAACCCGATCGGTTCGACCGAAGAGACCACTACCGGAGTGATCCGTTTGAGGGCGATGGCAGAAGACGGGACTCTCAGACTCCCGGTGGTGGCGGTGAATGATTCGGCCACCAAGCACTTGTTCGACAACCGGTATGGGACTGGTCAGTCGGCGCTGGACGGGATCATCCGTGCGTCGAACGTTCTGATTGCTGGTTCCACAGTGGTAGTAGTCGGGTATGGGAATTGCGGAAAGGGTGTCGCGGAGCGGGCCGACGGTTTTGGGGCGAAAGTTGTGGTGGTTGAAGTAGACCCGGTGCGGGCTTTGGCAGCGTCGATGGATGGATACCAGGTGTTGACGGCCGACGACGCGGCGGCGATCGGCGACGTCTTCATAACGGTGACTGGGAACAAGCATGTTCTGAGGCGGCGGCACTTTGAGGTGATGAAAGATGGTGTGATCCTGGCCAACGCTGGTCACTTCGATATCGAGTTGGAGCTAGCCGCTCTGTTCGAGATGGCGGCTTCCGTGAGGCCGATCCGGGCCAATCTTGACGAATTCGAGATGCCAGACGGGAGGCGGCTTCTGGTGGCCGCTGAGGGGAGGTTGGTGAACCTTGGAGCGGCCGAAGGACACCCAGCCGACGTCATGGATATGTCGTTCTCGAATCAGGCATTGGCGGCGGAATGGCTGGTTTCTAATAGAGGGAAACTCTCGCCTGCGATTTACACACTCCCCAAAGAGATCGACGAGGAAGTAGCGAAGATCAAGCTGGCGTCTATGGGGTGTGGTCTGGAAGTCCTCACAGAAGAGCAGATTGCCTATCTGTCGGGGTGGAAAGAAGGGACCTGAGTTTGGTCACTCGCTCCGTCTAGTTTGGCTGGGGTGTGGTGCGCTAGTTGTCGTTGGGTTTCTTCTCAGGTTGTCTTTCCCAATTGTCGTGCGGGGTTGGCGAAAGCGGGTCCTCGCCTGGTCGGCGGGCGTCTCGACGTTTACCCAGCGTATCTTCACTTGGGTTTTGCCCGGAGCCTGGTTCATTCCCTGAACTATCGGGGGGCGGTGGGAGCGGCGG
>CAYTVW010000288.1:0-2296 GCA_964441865.1 uncultured Acidimicrobiaceae bacterium | reverse complement strand
GCGTCTCAGTGCCCATCAGACCCCTCAACGGAGACCCGGCGACCTTCCAGGTCAGGAGGCCCGTATGTCTCTCCTGCCCTCCTGAGGCTCTCCTCAAGCGCGTCGATCACTTCCCCATCCATCAAAGGAGTATCCGCCTCTCTCATGATCTCGAATGCGGCACGTTGGCTACTAGCCATCCGGTAACTCCGGTTGGTTGTGATAGCGTCGAACGCATCGGCGACCGCCAGAATCTTCTGTTCCAAAGTCGGGTCAGTGGTGTGAGAATGACCAGTCTGGCCAAAATCCTCATCGGGGAGCCGCGTGTGGCACCCCGACGCGATCTCCACAACAGGGCGAAGGAACTCGACTCCGCTAAGAAGATCGTCCACCTGATGTGTTGCTGCCCTGAATCTCCGATACTGGTCATCGTTCAGAATCCCGTCATGCTCCATCAGTTCTACTGGAGCAGCCAGCTTCCCCACATCGTGGATGAGAGCGGCCCAATGCATCCTCTCCGTCTGCGTGCCCGAAAACTTGAAGAAGTCACACATCATCCGAGTGAATCTGGCAACCCTCTCGGTGTGACCTCTCATGTAGAGGTCTCGAGCCTCAAGTGTCTTCACGAAGCCCCGTAATGCATCTTCGTGAGCAGCTCGGATGCCTGAGAACGCCGAAAAGAGCATCTGCGCGATCACAAACACACCAAGAACCAGAGGCAGGATTCCGGACTGCCTCCCGGCCGACGAAACAAGGATCCAGCCGAGTATCCCACCAACAAGACCCATGGTTGACTGGGTTAAGAAGAGCATCCCCATCCGAGACCACGGCATCAGGTCACGGGTCCCACAGACGGAACGAACGACCATTCGAACAAGACCCAGGTTCAGCCAAGTGAAAACCAAAGCGGCTCCGGCTCCCCAAATAGCCACTCGAAACATCTCAACGTCGGGTTGGGTGACCGTAAGGTCCAGCACCCATCCGGCAGCAACCCCCGCGATTGCCATTTGGCTGGCATTCCCCACGAACCGGAAGACCATCCGACTCCTCAGGTCTTCCAAGGCGATTGCCCCCACCACACACATCAAACCCATTCCGGAAGCAGCGGATGACGACTCATCTAGAGCGAAGACGACCCCACCTGTGAAAAGCGCCATCACCGATGAACTCACCTCAAGGTGGTCGTTGACTTCTACGGATCGAAGACTGAGAACGACCAGAGCGACCGAAAACAGTATCCAATGATTCCAGTTGGGCCATCCCCCAACCGCGACAGCTGCGGCCAGAGATCCCATCCCCAATAGAAAAAGGACCGAACCTACCAGGATCTTCCGTCGCCTCTCGGTCACGAATCTTCCTGTAGTTGGGAGTCCCGGCCGCCGATCACTTGAACCTGAAGATCGCCGAACCCGCAGCAATCATCGCTGCAAAGCCACTGACTGAAGCTATAACACGCACCAGCTTGCTCTTCATCGACATATCACCCTTTGATATAGATTCGCGTCCTCGAAAGAACACGTGGTTTCCGCTCCGCTCGAGTGATGACCGCCTCTGACCAACAGCCGGGATCCTCCCTTTCATTCCCGGCTCCACAACCGGGAAACTCTCAGTTTTCAACGTAAGGATCCGTCCTTCAGGTGCCCTCCCACCGGGTGCCAGACCGGCGCCTCCGAATCCCGAGACCTGGATCCGTCGTTACGCCTAACCCTAGCCAGCAAGCTTTAGCGAGCGGACGAAATCCAAGAAATACTTCTTTGACTACTACTCTCGCACCTCATGGGAACTTCCGAATTGGAGAGGGCGATTCTTCGAATCCCCGGGGTTGAGGCATGTCGGGTCAAGGGAAAGACGACTGAACCGGATGAGGTCCACGTCTTAGCGAAAGCCGGAAAACCGGCCAAACAGGTAGTGCGAGATGTCCAATCGGTGGCGATCGCCTCGCTTGGAATCGACTTGGACCGACGAGTCATTTCAGTAGTCCAATTGGACCAAGAGAGTCTCGGAACGGGGGATCGCGCCGTCATCGAAGATGTAAGCGAACAAATAGACGGTTCACGGGCCACCGCCACAGTGACTCTGAAGTGGCACGACACCATCTTGAAGGGATCGGCAACCGGCCCAGCCGCAAACACCACCAGACTTCAACTCGTTGCAGACGCCACTCTCCAGGCCGTCTCGGAAGCTCTGAGCGAGGAATCGGCTCTCGGTATTTCCGGAGTGGCAGTGACAAGCGTTGGTGTTCATCAGGTGGCAATCGCCCAGGTCGTCCTTGTCACCGGCCAAACAGAGAAATCTCTAGTAGGATCCTCGATCGTCA
>CAYTVW010000287.1:0-2323 GCA_964441865.1 uncultured Acidimicrobiaceae bacterium | reverse complement strand
CGTGAGCATGAGAATCGGAGTCGAGTCTCCTTTCTCTCTGAGTCGTTTGGTGACTGACAAACCGTCGAGGCGCGGCATCATGATGTCGAGAACGATCACATCCGGTGAAGCCTGCTTCAGTTTCTCAAGCGCCTCCAACCCATCGGAAGCCGACGCGACTTCATAACCCTCGAACTGAAGTGCTCGGGCCAAAGACTCACGGACGCCCCGATCGTCTTCGACAAGGAAGATTCCGCCTTTGCTCATTGCCAAATGAGCGTAGAGACTGGATATGAAAACCGCCTGAGAATCTTCTTATCTTTCTCACTGAAGGCCGTTGGGATTCAGACCAAGGAAACCGGCGGTCCAGGCATCGACGGGATGGTGTCGGATCTCGTCGAACGTACCCACTTGGACTGTTCTCCCTGAGCGCATGACCGCTACTCGATCGGAGATCGCTTCGGCTTCGTCATGGTCATGCGTTACATAGATGGCCGTCGTGTCCCTCTGGCGAAGAGTCTCGCCGATTTCGAAGACGAGGCGTTCTCTCAGCTGTCTGTCCAGGGCTCCGAGCGGCTCGTCGAGCATCACTAGTCGTGGTTCGGGGGCGAGAGTCCGAGCTAGGGCCACTCTTTGTTGTTCTCCGCCCGAGAGTTTTTCGACTCTCCTGTCTCCGTACCCCGGAAGGCCCACCCATTCGAGTGCCTCTTCGACGCGGGTTACGATCTGGAGGCGGTCTAGTCCGGCCATTTTGAGCCCAAAGCCAACATTCCCAGCGACCGTCTTGTGCGGAAACAACGCATACCCCTGGAACATCAGACCGAAACGTCGTAGGTGGACAGGGGTCTCCGATAGGTCAGATTGGTCCCAAGAAACGGTCCCGGAATCCGGTTGTTCCAAACCGGCGATAACGCGCAATAGTGTCGACTTCCCACATCCGGATGGCCCGACCACCCCCAGGATCTCCCCGTTGTTAACTGTGAGATTGAGGTGGTCGAGAGCGACCGTTCTGCCATAAGTCACTGTCAGGTCACGGCATTCGAGCATCAGAATCCTCCTTCGCCTCGGAGGCGGATCCGATCGGAGCCGAGCATCACTGCTGCAGTCACTGCCATCAGAATCAAGGCCATCGCAAGTGCGGCGGGAAGACTTGAAGAACCAGGCTGGGATAGGTATTTGAAAATAAGAGTTGGGATAGTGGTTGTGGCGGGGCGAGCGATGAATGCGGTGGCACCGAATTCTCCCAGTGAGATAGCTGCCGCGAAGCCAGCGCCTACCCCCAGAGCTCGAGCGGCAATCGGGAGATCGACCTCCCGCCACACCCTCTTGGGGGATGCCCCGAGGATGGCCGCCGTTTCCCTGAGGTCTTGTCGGATCGCGCGTAGGGCGGGGACAGTGGCTCGGACCACAAACGGGATCGCGACCAATGCGTGGGCGAGGGGGACGATGATCCAGCGAGTTCTCAAGTCGATTGGGGAATCCAAAGCAATCAGGAACGCTAGCCCAATGGTGACCGACGAAGTCCCCAAAGGGAGCATAAGAGACAAGTCGATCCATCTTCCAGTCCTGGTTCCTCCAGCGATTATCCAAGCCGCAATTCCCCCGATTGTGACCGCGATTAGGGCAGCGGTGAGGGCAAAAACGGATGAATTACCGATCGCTTCGAGGGGGAGGGTCGAGCCTGTTTGGCCGGTTGTGAGCCGTCTCCACCCGCCTCCGGTTATTGAACGGACAGCCATTGCGATGAGGGGAACGGATTGAAGACCAAGAGTCAAGAACACGACTGTTGCCACTGTGAGCCGACGCCGAAGGGTATCGGTCGGCTGGAGGCACTCCGACTCGGAGACCAATCGGAATCTGACTGATCGAGACTCTTGAAAACGGTTGTAGATAAGCATCACGAGGGATATCCCGATCAGCTGGATCAAGGCGAGAGATACCGCGGCTGGGAGATCCAGAAAAGTCACTGTTCGTTGATAGATCTCGACTTCGAGTGTCCTGTACTTCATTCCACCCAAGATGAGGACAACTCCGAAAGATGTGAAACAGAAGAGGAACACCACAGAGGCCGCCGCGGCTATGGAAGGTGCGAGGAGGGGGAGAGTGATTTTCTGGAAGGATTCCCACCGGGATGCCCCCAGAGTTCTCGCAGCGGAGACGAGGGTCGGATCCATCCGCGACCACACTGTCCCCACCGTTCTCACCACGACCGCCAGGTTATAGAAGACGTGGGCTGCGATGACAGCCCACCACGAACCGTCCAACCCCAAAGCGAGGAAAGCGCTCCCGACCACGACTGATGGGAGGACGAAGGGGACAGTGACCCAAGCACGCACTAAGTCCC
>CAYTVW010000286.1:0-2330 GCA_964441865.1 uncultured Acidimicrobiaceae bacterium | reverse complement strand
AGGACCGCCGCGTCCTCCGTGAAGTCAACTCCCTCCTCAGACTCTCTTTGGTACATTAGGCTTATCAGGGTGGCAATGGAGCTCCACGTTCTTCGAGCGAGGCTGTGTGTCTCTATCAGACGTACGTACCCGGGGCTTGTGATCTCAATTGCGCCATTACTGGAACTTGGGACCTCCGACTTTGTTCCGAAGAACTCGCGGATCAGATTTTCAAGCTGGTTATGGTACTCAAGATGTCGCTTTAGAAGGCTCTCCGCCGACTGTGCCTGAGTTGCTTAAGTAGGAGTCACATCCACCGAGATTTATGCCATCCCATCAGCTACACCCGAGGCTGTTCCCGCAGTTCAGGCACTTGTAGCAAGAACCGTTCCGGACAGTGATATGGCCGCAAACGTCGCATAGGGGAGCGTCACCCATCATCTCGCCGAGAGCCTGATTCATCGCAACTGTCCCGGAGTCGACTTTCGCCGCCACCTTCTCTTTGGGAGCGGGCGCTTTCTGGGAGTCTTCAGGCTCGTCGGGGACGGTGACGTCTCCGTCAGCGAACTTGGCTGCATCACGGACCGCATCGACGTCGCGTTCGGCGGCCGCGTCGGTGAGTGCAAGTTGGGTCCCCGCCTCGGCGGCAATACCGCTCTTCGGCTCAGGGAATTCGCCGTCACGAACCGGGGGCACCTGCGCCAGCTCATCGCGTTGCAGATACTCGACACCCAAGGCTCGGAACACATAGTCGACGATCGAGTTGGCCATCTTGATGTGGGGATGCCCCTCTACGATTCCTCTGGGTTCGAAAGTCTGGAACGTGAACGTGTTGACGAACTCGTCGAGGGGGACACCGTATTGGAGGCCTTTCGAGACGGCGATAGCGAAGCACGAGAGGATCCCCTTCAGAGTGGCGCCTTCTTTGGCCAGGTCGATGAAGATCTCGCCGAGAGTGCCGTCGTCGTATTCACCGGTTCTTAGGAAGACCTTGTGCCCGCCAATCCGAGCTTCCTGGTTGAATCCTGCGCGACGGGAGGGGAGGAGGAAACGCGGTGGACGCATACCGGCCGCGTAGGCCTGAGTGGGTGACATCCCAGCTGGGATATGACCCCACATGACCTTCTTCTCGGCTTCATGGGCAACGGCAATCTCCTCGGTCTCTTCGTCGGAAGAGCTGTCGTCGGAGCTGGACGACAAGGGTTGAGATGCCTTGGAGCCGTCCCTGTAAAGGGCCATCGCTTTGAGGCCAAGATCTGCCGAGAGGTGGTAGGCCTCCATAATGTCGTCGACAGTGACCTCGTTTGGCATGTTTATCGTTTTCGAGATCGCTCCGGAGATGAACGGCTGAACGGCCGCCATCATCTTGATATGGCCGAGATGGTGGATGAAACGACGACCCAAACGGCCATTTCGATTGGCGGTGTCGAAGACCGGAAGGTGATCGTCGACCAAGCCAGGGGCACCCTCGATTGTCTGGTGCCCGCAGATGATGTTGTTGGATTCCAGGATCTCCGAATTGGTGTATCCGAGACCCTTCAACAGGTCGAAGTCGAGCTTCGTGTATTCGTCAACATCGAAACCAAGGCGTTGAAGGGCGGGTTCTCCGAAAGCAAAGATGTTGAAGGCGTGTTTCAACTCGAACACTGTCGGGAGAGTCTTCTCGACCTTGTCGATTTCCTCTTCGGTGAGACCCCGGGCAATCAGCGATTCGCGGTTGATCGGGGTGTCCCCGTCGAGGCGAGAGGTCCCGATTATGTAGGTGATGATCTTGGAGATCTCGGGGTCTGTGTATCCCAGACGACGAAGGGCGGGGGTCACCGACTGGTTGACGATCTTGAAGTATCCGCCACCGGCCAGTTTCTTGAATTTCACTAGGGCGAAGTCGGGCTCCACGCCTGTTGTGTCACAGTCCATCAGGAGCCCGATGGTGTTGTGTGACACGAATCCATTCGCGACATAGGTCACGTTCTCGGGGACCGAGAGGTCATATGTCAGCTGCTCCTCGCCCAACTGGGCCGATGCCACGCTGTCGTAGAAGAACCCCAACAGGTGCGCCAGTTCGCTGTCACCGGTCCGCTCCAACAATTCCTCCGCTGAGCGACGTGACACCATCCCATTGCGGGATAGGGCCATCAGCATTGTTTCGCGGAGTTGATCATTGGCAGGTGCGAGGCGGTCGAGCAGCCCTCGCGACACGGGGATGTGGTCGTTGCGCGACGATTGCGCTATTTCGGTAGCTGCCAGGAGGGCATTCTTGCGATCGCCCATGAACCCGATTTCCGCACCGTACCGGCTGAAATGCCTCAGGATAAGGAGCCTGAGCACCGAGAGCGGCGAGCCGTCCCAAC
>CAYTVW010000285.1:0-2360 GCA_964441865.1 uncultured Acidimicrobiaceae bacterium | reverse complement strand
TCATCTCAGGGAATGGGGGGCGGAGCAGGTAACAGACGGCGACGAGTCAAAAGGGTCGATCCGCCTTAGGTTTGAGGGTGGGCGCACTGCGGCCTCGGATCTCATCTCGAATTTGGCCGGGTTTTACCCAATTGCTGACGTCTCGATCGAGGAACCCGACCTGGAGGGCGTGGTCCGGACCATCTACAGCCGCGAAGGGATGCCAACATGACGTCGGCTGGCTACCCGGTTGGGGAATTGGCAGGGGAAGGAAGGCTTTCCTGGTGGCACCAACTCGGTGCGATGTGGAGGTTGGCGCAAGCGCGAACGGCAGCAATGTATGCCTACCGGGCAACCATGTTCCTCTTCATGGCTACCACCGTCATGCAGTTGTTCATTCTCAAGAGAGTCTGGGCGTCGCTTTATCGAGCGAATTCCGGCGCTTTGAGCATCCCCTTCGAGAACCTTGCCGTGTATCTCACGATTGTGAACCTAATCATCTGGTCGTTCCCCACTTTCACGGTTACCGAATACCTACGGGAAAGGATTCGGGAAGGGTCGATTGTCTTCGACATGGTTCGCCCATTGAGTTTCATCCCGCAAATG
Organism: uncultured Acidimicrobiaceae bacterium; assembly: GCA_964441865.1. Taxonomy (GTDB): domain Bacteria; phylum Actinomycetota; class Acidimicrobiia; order Spongiisociales; family ZC4RG35; genus CAYTVW01. Next base: position 1,775 of record CAYTVW010000285.1, on the reverse strand, counting down.
GTGTCCCAACTGGTCGGCGCTCTTGTCGGGTCTCTATTGGTCGTCGCGTTCTCGCTCCCGGCGGTGGCTCTGGCGGGGAGCCTGACCCTTCCCGTGGACAAGGTTGCTGCTGGGGCCTTCGTAGTCTCTCTCTTTCTCGGCTATACCATCGCCGGTCTCCTCATAATGATCTTGTCCCTCGTCATGTTTTGGACCATCGAGGTTCATGGGATCACCATGCTCTATGTCCTGGTATCCAGTTTTCTTTCGGGGGCCATGGTTCCCATAAGCGTCTTCCCTGACAGATTGAGGACTCTCGTCGAATGGCTTCCTTTTCAGTCTTCGGCTTATGTCCCTGCCAGCATCTACGTCGGTTCGATGAGTGGGGGAGTCGCTCGTCGAGCGATCCTTATTCAGATGATGTGGGTAGGAGTCCTCTCACTAGTCGCTTTCCTGGTATGGCGGAGAGCCAAACACCGCGTTGTGGTCCAGGGAGGCTGAAAATGAAGATCGAAGTCTCAGCTTCCGAAGTCCCGTCCCTCAGCGAGAACCTGGGTGTCACCTGGCGCTTGATCAAGACTGCGCTCCGGGCTGCCTCGCAATACAGGTTCAACTTCATTGTTCTCGCTCTGATGGGGATCGCCTATCAGGGGAGCGGGTTTGCTTTCATCGCGGTGGTCTTGAGCCGATACGAGAACATCTCCGGATGGCTGTTTCCCGAGATCGCATTCCTATACGGTCTCCGGCTTATGGCGCATGTCGTGTATTTGCTCCCACTCCAGAATCTCGATGAGTTCGACTATATGGTCAGGAGCGGAACTTTCGACCGCTACTTGGTGCGCCCCCACAACCCTTTGATTCAGGTTTTGACCAGCAGGTTCAGCGTGAACTGTTTGGGTGACGTCGTCACCGCGCTCGGTGTTCTGATCTATGCGAGCAACATCGCTGACATCTCTTGGACTCCTGGCCACATCGCTTTCGCGGTGGCGGCGGTAATAGGAGGGGGTCTCATCGAAGGTGGGCTGAGTCTGGGCATCTCCGCTTTCGCTTTCAGGTTCGTCGAGGTTTGGCCAGCTCGGTATTTGGCCGACAATCTGCTTCTCAACTTTGGCTCATACCCGCTCTCCGTGTTCGGGGCTATGGTCCAATGGGCGTTCACTTGGCTGGTCCCTGTCGCCTTTATAGCTTGGGTCCCGGCTGGCTTGATCCTCTCTCACGAGAGCGGTTTGGGTGTCTCTTCGACCCTGGCGTGGGCGGCTCCGCTAGTCGGAGCGGTTTGGTTTGCCCTCGGATATCAGCTCTGGAAACGTCAGATGAGACACTATTCGAGCACAGGGACCTGAAAACTTCGGAAAACCCTGAAATTCTCGGCTCAATGACACTCGCCGGGTTTCCTTGTTGGCTATGGTGCGGGCCATGCTCGGCCCTCTCTCGGTCAACAATGCTCCGCCCCTGGTGGGGTCGATTCCTCTGGTTCGTTTACTTCATTTTGGGTCTGGATTCTGATGGCCCGCCGCTCAGCTTCGACGTCGCTTTTCTGACTTCCCCGGCGGCGACGGCGCTGGCGGCGAATCAGACCCGCACCTGTCATTCGTCCGGTGAAGGCTCAACCCAGTTTCCGAACCGACAAGAAGAAGACGACTCCGTACATGGTGGCCGCTTTGGCGTTGGCAGCGATCGGCGCCATATCGATGCTCCCAAACGGTAGTGGCGAAGAGGACTGCGGGATCGCTAAGCCGGAGTTGTCGGAGGCGGCTTCGACTCCAGGAGTCGCTGGAGTCGTCGAGAGGTATGTT
>CAYTVW010000284.1:0-2367 GCA_964441865.1 uncultured Acidimicrobiaceae bacterium | reverse complement strand
CAAACACGTAGCGAGGATCCTGTGATCCGCCGTGGTCGGATCGAAGACTTTGGGGAGCCGATCAGAGACGATCCCGTTCACCTCGATCCGAAGACTCCCCCCAGAAGGCAAGGGAGCCGGATCTTTCAACCCTCCCGGTCTGGAAGCGCCCACTTCTTCCAGGGCGCGGATAGCCGAACGAGCATTGGCGCCCACTTCGTCCATCCGGGTCTTCATCCGGTCCAACTCCTCAACGACGACCAACGGGACAATCACCTGATGCTCATCGAATCGGAAAAGGGCCTTCGGGTCCGCCAACAAGACACAAGTGTCGAGGACGTAGATTCGGCTCAACTCTGGGACTCCTGATTTGTTTGCCAACGCACTCACCAGGATGCCGGGTATTCGGCAAGATTCCAAGGACCCTCGAGTTCCAGCCTCGATCGGGGCCTCTGTGTTAGATCGGGGGCTGGAGATGGGGCGCGATCGAATAGTCGACCAGCATCGGCCCGCTCTCGCCCAGGGCCAAGTGGCTTATCGATGCGTTGGAGGGGACTCCCATCACCTCAGCGAGATCGGCTCGGCATCCAATAGCTCCCGCCACCATCGCCCTAATCGCTGCCCCATGGGAGACAACCAGGGTCCGGAGGCCAGCGTCTAGTTCAAGACAACGGAGAAAACGAGCCGTCCTTTCCATTAGGTCGGCCATTGTCTCTCCGTGACCTCCCCGCGGAAGGTCCATATTCTCCTCAAAGACCTTCACAGCCAACTCGTCTCCAGCAGCCACCAGATCGCGGACAATCTGGCCTTCCCACTCCCCGAAGGCCATCTCGGCCAAATCCGGATTCTCCTCAACTGGGACCCCAAAATGACGGGCAGTCTCGAGCGCCCTCGACAACGGAGACGAGATAACCCGATCCACTGATCCATACCAAGCGGCCGCTGCTTCGGCCTGACGGCGACCCTTTTCGTTGAGGCCCCAGCAGGAACTCCCTTGGATCCGGCCAGCTAGGTTGGCGTCCGTCACTCCATGACGCATCAGTGCGACCAAAGGTGCACCCGCGTATTCGAAGTCGTCCAATACATCAGGATGGCGGCCAAGATGGGAAGCGTCGTTGAACCTGACCAGCCGCATTCCATCACCGACAATCCGAAAGCCTCCGTCGTCGACCACAGTCAGAGAAGTGTTCGTGACTATCGGGAACGTGGCTCGCCCCGGAATCCGACCGAGGTATCGAGCGACTATCGCATCGATCACCCCTCCGTGGGTCACAACCGCGACTCTCCCCTCTCCCACTCTGGTTACAAGATCATCGAATGCCGCCTCCACTCGACTGGTGAATCCTCGGAAATCCTCACCCGTCTCGCCGAATCGAAGGTCGCCCTGGTCAACAGCCTTCTGCCAGAACCCCGGGTGTTCCCGATCGACTTCAAGGAACGTCCGATCCTCCCAAAGCCCAATGAACAGCTCTCTCCAATCAGGGCTTACCTCGAAGGGCACTCGAAGGGCTTCCGCTGTTTGGACAGCCCTCTTGAGATCGGAGGCAATGACCAGATCAAAGCCCGCCTCCGCGAGACGATTGCCAAGAGCAGCCGCCTGTTCGAGGCCGACTTCCGACAACTCAGAATCGCCGTAGCCCTGCCAAAGCCCGGCTTCGTTGGCCTCGGAACGACCATGCCTTATGAATGTGACCGAAAGCGACATGAGACACAAACCCTACGAGACACCGGAACCAATGGCTATACACACAGAAAACCGTACGGTCCCGACTGGACATCGGAACCGTACGAATCGAATCATCCGAACGCTCAAATGAAGGCGGACGCGAAGATCAAGGAGACAATCGTCATCACCTTGATGACGATGTTCATAGCTGGGCCAGAGGTGTCCTTGAATGGGTCACCAACCGTGTCGCCGATCACAGCGGCCTTGTGACACTCCGAACCCTTCCCGCCATGAGCTCCCCTCTCGATGAACTTTTTGGCGTTGTCCCAGCCACCGCCCGCGTTAGCCATGAAAATGGCAAGCAGGAAACCGGTGACGAGAGCACCAGCCAGGAAGCCTCCCAGCATCTCAACGTCGTAGAACCCGATCGCTAGAGGCAGAATGATCGCCAAAGCACCCGGAAGAAGCATCTCCCGAAGTGACGCCGCAGTAGCGATGTCGACACAGCGAGTGTGGTCGGCTTCTACGCCTTCAACCGCCTCCTTCAATCCCGCAATCTCACGGAACTGTCGCCGAACCTCTTCCACCATCTTGAACGCAGTCCGTCCGACCGCGCTTAGCGTGAGAGCTGCGAAGAGGAACGGGAACGCCGCACCCAGGAACAAGCCCATGGTCGTGCTGGCCTTCGAGATATCAATCACGTCCAACTCGACAGCCTTGGT
>CAYTVW010000283.1:0-2370 GCA_964441865.1 uncultured Acidimicrobiaceae bacterium | reverse complement strand
TCTCTCTGCCTTCTGGCTCTGGGTGCGGGGATCCTTGAGGTAGCTGCGGATCGGTTGGCTCGTGACGCGTACGAATCGCAAGTCCCGACCGTGGACGCCGACCGGGCATTCGATTTCAGACCTGACTCGATCCGGTATGGATATATTTCCGCAGTGGTGGCGCGCCGATTTGGGGATCTTGAAGGAGCTATCCAAAGGATCGACGCGGCACTCCGCTTGTCGCCGGGCGATCCGGCCTTACTGGCGATTGAGGCGTCTCTCCTGATCGAGTTGGCGCAGTCGACGGGAAACGTAGCTCAGGCGTTGGCGACGGCGAAACGAATGGTCGAAGACGACCCTAACAACGCAGATAATCGGCTCCGTATGGGCCTGGCCTATTACCTGGCGGGAGATTTGTCGAAGGCCGAGGACGAGTTCAGGCGGTCGGCTTATCTTGGACCGAGGTCGGTCGTGCCACTAGTGAACTTGGCCGCGTTGTACCTTGAGCAGGGTCGCCGAGAGGAAGCGGCTGAGGCCGTAGCGATGGCTTCCTCGATCGATTCTGAGGATCCTCGGGTGGTCGCGTTGGTCCAGGCGATTTCCGGGGTGAGCTAAGGTACCGAGGACCGCGTTGGCCTTGGGGAACATTCGGGTCCGTTGGCCTTTGGACACACGCCAATTGTTGATCACTGATTTGGAGTAGGAATGCGCGATGACGGGACGGGATTGTTCGGAGATAGACCGGTCTGGCCTTATGTAACCGGACTGGTGATTGTCACTCTCGGGGTTGGGATGTGGGTTGGATCCAAAATGAGTCGCGACTCCTGGGGCGATCGAGAAACCACGAACGATGGGACGCAGACCGTTTTCCAGGACGACTTCGAATGGATTGGTGGCACGCCGACAGTCAACTTCGCAACGGATTCTGACGTTGATCATGAGTATTTCTATGCACTTTCAACAGCTCCTGGCACAAGGTGGGAAATGTTCCCTGAAGGGGATGTTCCCGAGGCGTTGTACCGCTCTGTCGACGGGCAGAGCTGGGAGTCGATGGCATTCCGGGACGGTTTTCGGCCCTCGAGTTTCTCGGTCCATGATTCTACTGTCTACCTAGTAGCGACGGCTCCCGGGACAAGAGAGAACTCTGTGGTAGTGCAGATCGACCGAACAGAAGATGGGGGCGAGAACTGGTCGACAGACGAGCATGAGATTGGTCTCGCGGAAGGACCGGTTTCTTCGTTCATCTCCAGCCGAGCGGAAGTAGCGACAGGACCGGTTGGTGTCCTGATTTATGGGGGGATCTGGACCCAGGTCGACAATTACAGTCTGGTGCCGGGCGAGTTACTTTCAGGCAATAGAGGGGTCGAAGAAACCGCTGCGGGGATCCGGGTGGTGGATTTCGCGGCCATGGCTATGGCCGAGGCGGCATGTTCCGCGCCATGCGACGTCTATCAAGAGCCGGGTGTAGTCGTCTTTGAGAAGACCTGGGAGGAGTTGGGTTTCGACCCTGACGGGTTCAGATCAAACAAGCTGTTTTTCTCAAAAGACGGTTCGAGCTATATCGAGAGTGAGTCTCCCGTGGAAAGGGTCATAGCTATCGCTTCGCTCGACGACGGGTTCGTGATACTGGGCTCTGAGGGTGAAGTGTGGAGGACGTTCGACGGACTCAGCTGGGAGAAGAGCGAAGTTCTCCCGATCTCTTGGATCACCAGTATCGGGTCGTTTGACGGAGGAGTCTTGGCAGTTGGCGACACGCGAGTCGACGCCGGTTCGACGATTGTCGTTTGGTCTCCTGACGGTTTGACGGGTTGGGAGGAAGTAGACCTATCCGTTTTCGGGATCGGGCAGAGTCAACGTGTTTGGTTCTCGGCGGTGAGTATTGAGAGCGGGAAGATGGCCGGGATCTACGGCGCCCAGGACAGCATGGGGAACTTCTCGGGTTCTCCTTGTAATCTTCTGATCGGGACGAGTCGAGCCGATTGGAGCGCGACTTCTCTTGCGGGGCTTCTTGGGTCCGATGGCTGGGTCAATGACATGATGATCAGCAGTGAGCGGGTGGCGATGAAGGCGACCAACCCTCAAGGCGAGTCGTATCGGGCAATCCAGTATTCTGCGCTTATTAGCTGATGCCTTAATTGGCGGTCTTGCTTCTGTAGGGAGTCGGGCCTAAGGTGGAATTGAGATGTTGCAGAGTCGGTTCTACGCCTATTTCGCTTTTACCGGGCCCCGGTCCGGTTCGGCGTGATGGTCTGAAAGACGTCAAGAACCGCCGACCCGGGGCCTGGGCTCCGGGTTTTTGTTTACCTGGTCCTGGGCTCCGTTAATAAGGAGCAAACTGATGGAACGAAAAGCGACTCGAGCGGCCACTGCGTCCAACACGGTTGTCCATGT
>CAYTVW010000282.1:0-2382 GCA_964441865.1 uncultured Acidimicrobiaceae bacterium | reverse complement strand
GGACCAGCCCGTGAATCACAGCCTCGTTGAAAGGAACCCGCCCCATGAAATGCAGTCCCATTTTCATCATCCTGGCCACCCAAAAGTAGATGATGTCGAATGCGGTGATCAGAAGTGTATTTGGATAGAACCTCTTCAAATCCTCGGTCTCATCCGGCCACCCAAGAGTCGAGAAGGGGAAAAGAGCCGACGAGAACCACGTGTCGAGAACATCCTCATCTTGAATAATCTCAGTCGACCCGCATTCAGGGCAGGATGCCGGATCGTCTCGGCTCACAATCATGTTCCCGCATCCGCAGTACCAGACGGGAATCCGGTGGCCCCACCAGATCTGTCGACTCACACACCAGTCACGGATGTTCTCCATCCAGTTGAAGTAACCCTTTTCCCACCGATTCGGGATGAAGACGGTATCGCCTTGGCGAACCGCGTCGATCGCCGGTTGTGCCAACTCTTTCATCGACAAGAACCATTGCAGCGAGAGATATGGTTCGACCACGGTGTGACACCGATAACAGTGTCCGACCGAATGGCGATGCGGCTCAGTTTTCAGCAGCACCCCTTCGTCGATCAGGGCTGCCCTGACAGCTTCTCGCGCCTCCAACCGGTCCATCCCGCAGTAGTCGCCGCCATTTCTGTTCACAATTCCGTTCTCGTCGAGAATCGAAATCTGTTCGAGGTCGTGTCGAAGCCCTATTTCGAAGTCGTTCGGGTCGTGTGCTGGCGTGACTTTCACCGCTCCAGTCCCGAATTCCATATCGACGACATCATCGGCAATGATTGGAATTTCACGACCCACCAGCGGGAGACGAACAAATTTCCCAATCAGTGCGCGGTATCGGTCATCGTCGGGATGGACCGCCACAGCCGTGTCTCCCAGCATTGTCTCGGGCCGAGTTGTCGCAACCGAGATTCCGCCTTCCCCCTCACAGAACGGGTAAAGGATGTGGGTAAGCGAACCATCCAAATCCTCATACTCCACTTCGATATCGGCCAGAGCAGTGGTGCACCGAGGACACCAGTTGATAATCCTGTTGCCCCGATAGAGCAGACCTTCCTCATACAGCCTTACGAAGACCTCACGGACCGCCCTTGAGAGCCCTTCGTCCATGGTGAAACGCTCACGAGACCAGTCACACGAATTCCCGAGACGCCGAATCTGGCTAGTGATTCGGTCGCCATATAGCGATTTCCATTCCCAGACTTTCTCAACAAACGCCTCGCGACCGAGGTCGTGACGGGTGATCCCCTCTTGGGCGAGCGAACGTTCCACCACGTTTTGTGTCGCAATCCCCGCGTGGTCTACTCCAGGAAGCCAGAGAGTCGCGTACCCCTGCATTCTCTTCCGGCGGACAAGAGCGTCATGCATGGCATGGTTGAGTGCATGCCCGACATGGAGTACGCCAGTGACATTCGGTGGTGGAATCACCACAGCGAACGGCTCCCCGTCGGGCCGGTATTCCGGACGGAAAATCCCAGCCTCTTCCCAGCGCTCGTACCAGCGCCGTTCGATCTTCATAGGTTCGTATGTTGGGTTCATTGTCATGTGTATTTAGTAGGCGAATCGGACCCCGAGATTACTCACCGACCGGGACGCTGCCGCCGGTTTGATCTAGACAAGGATGAAACCCTTCACCATTAGCGATATTCGGGCGCCCAGGTTCCTGCTACCAGGCCTTTTCAGGCCGAACGCTCTTTGGGCTCATCATCGGAGATGATCGAAGGTTCGATTTTCTCAAGTACGACTTCTCTAGTGATGACGACACCTTTGACGTCGGCTCTTGAGGGGATCTCGAACATTGTGTTCAGCAGTACCTCTTCCAGGATCGCTCTTAGGCCACGAGCACCAGTCCCTCGCTTGATCGCCAAATCAGCAATTGCCTCAAGAGAATCCGGCGTGAATTCGAGTTCGACCCCGTCCATCTCCAGCATTCGAGCATATTGCCGAGTCAGCGCGTTCTTGGGTTCGGTGAGAATCTGTATCAGGGCTTCGCGGTCAAGGTCGGCGACCGTGGAAACCACGGGAAGACGACCGATAAACTCGGGAATCAGTCCGAATTTCATAAGGTCCTCGGGAAGGACCTGCCGCAAGAGATCGGAACTCCTGGTGTTGGCTTTGGAGACTACTTCGGAACCGAAACCGATCTGCTTCCGACCAACTCTTCTTGAGACGATGTCTTCTAGACCCGAAAACGCTCCCCCGCAGATGAACAGCACATTCGAAGTATCGATCTGAATGAATTCCTGATGCGGGTGTTTCCGTCCGCCCTGAGGCGGGACGCTCGCAACCGTCCCCTCCAGAATCTTGAGGAGTGCCTGTTGGACTCCTTCACCCGAAACATCACGGGTAATTGAAGGGTTCTCTGATTTCCGTGCAATTTT
>CAYTVW010000281.1:0-2418 GCA_964441865.1 uncultured Acidimicrobiaceae bacterium | reverse complement strand
GGACCGCTTGGGCCGTAGCGCTGTTCTTCGTTCTTTCTTCGTTGGCACATTTTGTAGTAGCGACTCTTCATTGGAAGGGGTATCTGTCGGACCTCTCCCGGAAACGCAACACTGCCCGGTGGGTCGAATACTCCGTCTCTTCTTCGGTGATGATTGTCCTTATTGCTCAGTTGGTCGGAATCTCTGATGCTGTTGCCTTAGTCGGCTTGTTCGGAGTGAACGCGTCGATGATCCTGTTCGGATGGCTTCAAGAGCGTTACGAGGAGCCTGGGGAACACGGTTGGCTCCCGTTCACTTTCGGGTGTTTCGCTGGGGCGATTCCTTGGATCGGGATTCTGATCTATACGATCGCTCCGGGGTCCAGCTCGGGTGCAGAGCCGCCAACGTTTGTGTACGCGATCATTGTCTCGCTCTTCTTGTTCTTCAACATCTTCGCTCTTAATCAGTGGCTTCAGTATCGAGCGAAGGGGAAGTGGCAGGATTACCTCTACGGCGAGAAGGTCTACATCTTTTTGAGCTTCGCTGCTAAGTCCGCGCTTGCGTGGCAGATCTTCGCCGGAACCTTGACTGCGCAGATGTAGCCGCGACCTCTAGGAGGCCATACGACAGGTGAGACTGACCGCTATTCGACTGGTCTCACGGCTTTAAGAACGTCCATTGCTGTACAGAGATGCGGCCCGTTAGGAAACCGGCCTCACAGTAGGCGAGGTAGTACTCCCACATTCTCTTGAAGGTTTCGTCGAATAGTCCTTTATGAATTGAAGGCCACGCCGCTTGAAATCGTCTGTTCCATTCGGCGAGGGTTTTGGCATACGAAGCGCCGAAGTCGAGGATGTCTTTGGTGATCAACCCGGCGTCGGATGAGTGCTTCCTAATCAAGCTAGGGGTCGGGAGTCGACCTCCCGGGAAGATGTATTGGCGGATGAAGTCGTTCGACGCTCGGTAGGTTTCCCAATGGGTTTCATCTATGACAATCGACTGGAGGACGATTCTCCCTCCCGGTTTGGTGGCCTTCGCAAAGGTCTCGAACAGAGCGGGCCAACGATCTTGCTCAATTGACTCGATCATCTCGATCGATACCACTGCGTCATGTTGGGTGATCTCCGCTTCTTCGAAATCCACCAACCTGAGATCTAGGCGTTCGGAATATTCCTTGAGGTGTTGTTGGGCATACTCGAGCTGTTCTTTGGATATCGTCAAGCCGGTGACTGAGGCGCCTCGGCTCAAGGCCTCTTCGGCGAAACCTCCCCAACCGAATCCGATCTCCAAGACCCGTGTCCCCGAGCCGATTCCGCCCATCTCACAGATCCGACGGTATTTGTTCTTTTGTGCTTGTTCGAGATCTTCGGTTCCTTCGAATAGACCAGAGGAGTAAGCCATTGTCGGATCCAGCCATGCCGAATAGAAGTCGTTTCCCAGGTCGTAGTGCTGAGCCATCGTCTCGACAGGACCCCGACGGTGTGGGATCAAGAAACGTCGGAGCCAAACACCCAGCCTGTGAAATGGCTGAGTCAGCAGACCAGTGACTGCCCGATCTCGTGCTTGGGAAGCGAGATACAAGAGTCCGGCGAGATCGGATGTCGACCAATCACCTTTGACATATCCGTCTCCCAGCGCTGATCCTCCGCCGAGAAGGAGCTTCCGGGTTAGGGAACCGTCGGTGATCTCAACCGATATCCGAGGATCCCCTTTTCCATAGAGGGTTTCTCGGCCGTCGGCATGTCTGACGGCTACTGTCCCGCCACTGATATGTCGCCCTAGGCGGTCGAGAAGTCGAGCGGAGAGACTCATTTTGAGGGGACACCCACGATGGTCACCTGGCTGTTGGGAGGTTCGGGAGAACGGTTGATCCGGAGGCCTTTGCGCCAGATCTTTAACGCCTGGAAATAGATCCCAGCGGTAGCTTTGAACGTCACCAAAGGGCGTGTGAAAAAGTGCCGCCAGAGCGAACGGGTCGTCAAGGGGTGTCTGACTCCCGAGAACGAGGCTGTCATGATCGTGTCGCCCTCGTCGTCAACATATTCGATCGCGATGCTCACGGTTTTCCCCGGTACTGTGATGCTAAATCGGTAGGAGCCTTCAACCTTGTTGAAGGGAGAAACGTGCATCTGCTTAGAGAACTCGTGGTGCCGTGGGGATTCCGGGTCGATCCGGACGACGTAGAAGTGATGAAGTCCGAAGGTGTTATTCACTTCGTGGATGACTACGGCCAATCGGTCTTCTCGGTCGTAGCAATACCATTCGGTGATCGGGTCGAATGCGTATCCGAGGATCTGGGGCAGACAGAGCACCCTGATCGATCCACCGTCAATCTCGGCTCCAGCCTGTCGACACAGACCTTCGGCCCAGAGCCTAAGCGACGAACCATCTCTGGGACCGTGGAGACGGGGATTGAAACCGAAGAAACTCCTTCTCTTT
>CAYTVW010000280.1:0-2455 GCA_964441865.1 uncultured Acidimicrobiaceae bacterium | reverse complement strand
GCTGGGGGATCGCTCGACTGGTCGAGCCGACATCCGTTTGTGATGTCGTCATTAGCGGCTTCCATCGCGGTCCGCTGACGATAAGGGAAGGTGTCACCTGTTTGGAGAAGGGAGCGTTTGTTCTCGGCCCAGTCACGGTTCTTTCTGGGGGTTCTCTGCGTACCGACGGCGGCAAGATTATTGGAGCACTGACCACTAGCAGGGCAGACGCGGTGATCCTCGAGGGTCTGCAGATTGTCGGACCGGTGACCATCGCGAAGACCGGCGAAACCCTCTCGATTGTCGACAACCAGATTCTGGGGCCTGTCATGGTGTTGAGCAACAACACAGGTGAAACCCCGATTGTGATTTCTGCCAACACGGTTAAGGGCATCCTTGCCTGTTTCCTCAACAAGCCAGCCCCCACAGACAACGGTTCACCTAACGAAGTGAGCCATCTGCAGTTGGGACAGTGCAAGGGATTCTGACCGGTTGACCGCCGAACGGCGTGGGAGTCGGGTACTTCAGCGGGTATCCGGCTCCCATCGTCAAACTGGCGGATTTAGGGCTCTTCGGCTGACCCGGCCTCGTTTTCGTGGGGTGCGTCCAGATTTACCTGGAACGTTCGATAGGCTTGATCAGATGAGAAGGGCTTGTTGGATGATGTTGTTGGGTTTGAGCGTCGGGTGTTCGGTAGCACCTTCGACAACCACGACTACTTCGACGACTCTCGTGACCACGACAACAACCACCACGACAACAACCACCACGACAGTCCCGACGTCAACGACGACTTCACTTCCGACGGGAGTCATGCTCAGACCAGACTGGCTGGGGACTCGTGTGCTTCCTCTACGGGCAGACGGTTATGGCGAGATCCTTCCCACTCCTCCAGAGATGGTCGATCGAAGGTTTGTGACTCCTGATTTTCTTCCCCTTCCGCCAATAGTCCAATTCGATTTTTCGATCGGCCCGGTTCCCGAAGAGGTTGCCGCTCGCTCTACTTGGCGTGAGGGCTGCCCGGTTGAGCTGGACGACCTTAGCTATATCACAATGACGTTTTGGGGTTTCGATGAGATGCCTCACACGGGGGAGATGATGGTCCACGCTGATGTCGCGGAAGCTGTGGTTGAGGTGTTTCGGAAGCTCTATGAGGCGAGGTTCCCGATCGAGGAGATGCGGGTCATTCGGATGGATGAGTTGGAGGCCGAGCCGACTGGTGATGGAAATGTGACGGCCGGTTTTGTGTGCCGGAACTACGTTTCTGGGAAATGGTGGTCGCGTCATGCTCTGGGTCTAGCGATTGACATCAATCCTTTTCACAACCCTTATGTGAAGGAAGATCTGGTGATACCAGAGCTGGCTTCGGCGTATGCCGATCGCAGCGACGTTCGTCCGGGGATGATTCTCCCAGACGACGTGGTAGTTGAGGCGTTCGAAGATATGGGGTGGTTCTGGGGCGGGTATTGGTCAAACCCCGACTACATGCACTTCTCTCACGACTGGCACTAGGTGGCCGAAAGAATTGAGCCACTTCGAAGGTGTTTTGGAGACGATCAACTGATTCGGTTGTCGCTGGACGATCGCCGAACGTGGGATAGATCACTTTCAACCCACCCAACCAACGACCTCAGCGAGAAGAACCCATAACGCTTTCCCTTTCCGATCACAGTTCCCCATCCGAGAATGAGCACACCCATACGCATCATTCGGCCGCGACACTCGACCGACATTCTGTGATACGCGTCCTTGGTCTCGCACTTGTTCGGGGGACTCCCATCACTGACGAAACCACAAGCGGGTTCCGCCAATGACGGGTTAGGAAGTCGGCGGCTCCGCTACATCAGGGAGCACACCCGTCGTTCCATAGCGGATCCCAAGCAGTCAGCTGTGCCTGAAGCTCCGGGGAGACTGCTGTCAAGCACCCCGACTGACCGCTCAGTGACACATCAGCACTCGAGGAGATGTTCAACAAAGACTCCGGGACAACGCCGGAAAAACCATTGTCTGCCAGGTAGAGCGTTTCGATGAGGGTGAGGTCTCCAAGTTCAGAGGGGATCGATCCCGACAGGCTGGTGTTCTGGAGATAGAGGTACCTAAGGCTGGAGAGGTTTCCGATGTCCGTAGGAATCGGACCCAGAAGGCTGTTGTCCGAAAGGTCAAGGAAACGGAGAAGACTTAGGTTTCCGAACTCGGCGGGGATGGACTCTGTGAGGTCATTCGCTGACAAATTGAGAGTGAGAAGACTGCTGAGATCTCCAATCTCGGCGGGGATCTGTCCGCTCAGGTTGTTTCCATTCAGGTATAGATACGACAGATTGGTGAGATCCCCAATCTCCGAAGGGATCGAACCTGTCAGCTCATTTCCCTGGAGGTAGAGGGTATTCAGGCTCGACAGGTTTCCGATATCCGCGGGGATAGAGCCCGATAGGCTGTTATTCGAAAGGTCGATATTGGCAACAAGAGGAAGGTTGCC
>CAYTVW010000279.1:0-2470 GCA_964441865.1 uncultured Acidimicrobiaceae bacterium | reverse complement strand
CAACAACGCTGCCTCAGATGCAATGCTTGCAGCCGCACGCCGCAGGCGCTCTCTCGATAGAGCCGAGATCGTCGAGAAGCCCTCCTTTGCGGCTTCCGACCTAGGATCCGTTTCCTCGCCGAGCTGGATCATGATGAACCGTCTGGAGCCACCATCTGCCGCGTTCTGAGCCATGACCGCATGGGCGGTGGTGCCTGAACCTGCAAAGAAGTCAAGGACAATTGCCTGCGGATCCGCGATCCAAGTCAGAAGCCTACGAACCAATTGTGGAGGCTTGGCGAAATCAAAGCAACCTCCCATTCCCAACGCGATAAGGACCTTCGTACCTTGGTCATTGGTCACCCCTTCGAGGAAGTCGCGCGGCCGGATACCATCAGCAAGGCGATCGTCCAAATAGTATTTCGTATATACGTTCCAGTTCGCCTGGTTACCCTGGGAATCCTGCAGAGGGCTAGTCTTCGTTCGTTTGAACACGAGTAGATCTTTTTTCTCGAGGTAGGTCTCGAAAGACCAACGCCAAACTCGGTCTTCGCGTGACTCTGGTGATCGGTTTGATGCGTCAGCCACTGTCCCCGGGCGGTTAGGCCCTGGCGGCAACACAAACGACCCGTCAGGGCATTCGATCCAGTAGCGCTGGTTCGCGCACCCTCTCAATGGGTCCAGAGCCGCCTGGTACAAGCCGGCGGTCGCGCAGGCACCTCGCTCGTCGTGGTCCGAAAACTTCTTCTTGTATTCGTCAGATACCTCGTCCATCAGCGGCCCCAGCACTGTCACGTCCCGGGCAAACACAACGACATAATCTTTAGATGGTGCGAAGTGCGTCCCCTTATTCGAGGTCCTCTTCGTGACTCGTGCGACACTGGCCAGGTAGTTCTGAGCGCCGAACACCTCACTCATCAGCAGCACAAGACCGGCATGCTCGCCGTCATCGATGCTCACCGCCATGACCCCGTTTTGGCAGAGAAGGTTTCTAGCAAGCTTGAGTCGTGGGTAGACCATGCTCAGCCAGTCGGAATGAAACCGGCCGTTTGACTCAGGGTTAGCCATGAGTCGGTTTCCGGCCTCATCAACCTGGCCAGACTTCGCCAGATACGCCTCGGTCGTCTCGGCGAAGTCATCGTCGTAGACGAGGTCGTTGCCGGTGTTGTACGGCGGGTCGATATAGATCAGCTTGACCTTCCCCAAATACGACTCCTGGAGCAGTTTGAGAGCGTCGAGGTTGTCGCCCTCGATGAAGAGGTTCTTAGTGGTGTCAAAGTCAACAGATTCCTCACGCACCGGCCGGAGCGTCTTTGCGATGGGCGCATTAGCGGCGAAGAGCGCTGCACGCTTGCCCGGCCAATCGAGCTGGTACCGCTCCTGAGGCCCTTCGACGATATGATCAGACAACTCCTGACGGAGCAGATCGAAGTCGACTGCGCGCACAGGGTTCCCTTCGTCGTCGAGCCGCTCCGTGACCACGGTCGGGAACAGCTCTGCGATACGGTCGATGTTATGCTCGGTCAGGTCGGGTGAGTGCATCTTCAGCTTGTCCATCGGGCGTTGTCTTTCATGGGTGGCTATTGGTGGTTTGTGGTGTTGGGTTGGCAAGTTCCTTGAGTGCGGCGGTTCGGTCTCGGAGCTGCCGCCGGATCTGGAACTTCCGGTTTAGCTGAGGCTCGGCACCTAGCCTGCGCGTTAGCGTTGCAATCTCTCGTTCGACCTTTCGAGACTCCTCAGCTCGTGCAACAGTATCTGCTATCGGCTCACCAGGGATTCGCCCAACTGGGATCAGCGGGGCAAGAACCTCAGCGTAGAGGCCGGGTAGATCGAGAGCATGCGGCAGCGGTTCGCGAGCAGTGTCTGCGGCGAGCCAGTCAGTGGAGAAATAGGAGCTGAGGCTAGGAGCGGAGTCACCAACCTTTTTATGAGCGGCGACCATCCTTGTCTTTTTCTCCACGCCATTCCCGATCACGATCTCAAAGATGATCGGGAATCGAACAGCCCTGTCAACCGCCGCAAGAACAGTATCACTGACGTCGTCGGCTCTCGCGTCGAGGACGAAGACCTGGATCTCCGGAACGGCCGGATCGCCCTCAAGGTGGATTGTTGCATCGGCTAGCTTGTAGGCCCAGGTGATACGTTGCACCTCGGCCACGAACTTCTCACGAACGGCGGCCTTGACCTTCCCGTGCTCGTAGAGCTTGGTCTTCGGTACAACACGACCGAACCGCGCTGTCGACGGCCACTGATAGAGCGCCGATCCGTTCATACCGACCCCTCGACTGGTACATCAAGTACCGCGAGGAAGGCGACCAGTTCGAAGTCGTCAAGTCCACTGATGGTCTGGGTCAGTGCTGTCGTGCCGCCCGGGCTAAAGAGACTATCGAGATCCTCCTCGTCGGTCGCGTCGATCATCGAGCGGATCGCTTCAGTGAGCAACTTCGAGTAGCGGCTCATGTCGGCGCCTTCTTTGGTAGCGGCGTTGAAG
>CAYTVW010000278.1:0-2474 GCA_964441865.1 uncultured Acidimicrobiaceae bacterium | reverse complement strand
TCGGCTGTTAGTGGAAGGGGTATTGAGATGAGGAACATTTCTTCACTGTTTGGTGGTCGTTGGCGTGGTGTTGTCGGGTTGTTGGCTTTGGTGATGGTCGCGGGCTCGGTTGTGTCTGCGCCTCTGCCGGCTAGTGCGGCGTGTGGTGAACAATGGCTGTGGTACGGATCCGGAGACTTGTACAAGTATTCCACGACTGGGACTGCTGATGTGGGGACTTGCGACGACATCAATCTGCGGAACTGGGACGATGACGACGAATACGAGCTTGAGGTGCAGTATCACAAGGGCTATTCGTTCCCGCTGGGTCTTCACGTCTGGGTGGTAAGTCCTTTGGGATACCGAAGCAGCATAGAGAACACTCTCTATACGATGGGAAGTCTCCCAGATTTGGTATACATTGAGGATGTTCCAGCGAGCACCCCCTACAAGCTGTTGTCTACCCAAAACGGGGGGTTCATTGCCATCTATGACTGACGCTTCGGGAGTTCTCTCAGGTCGACGACGTGAAGTCGTAGGAACTTCTCCAAGGTCTTGGATGCTTGTGTTGGTGCTGGCTTCGGCCTGTCAAGCGACTTCAGGGCCTTTGTCTGGATCGACTGGGGTGGTCTCCGAATCCCCTGGGGACGTGTTGAGTAGTGATCAGAATCTGTCGGGGGACATGGATGAATTAGGTGTCGCGTCGATTGATTTCATCACAGCGGAGTTCCCAACCTCACCAGAAGAGCATCGAATGAGCGCAGCTTGGGAAGCTTTGCGTCAGAAGGCTATCGGCTCCCAGGTCGCGGAGTGCATGGCAGCAGAAGGGTTTGTCTATGTTCCTTCGTATTTCAGTCCGTTGGAGCTTCGGCGGAACGGTGATATGCCCGATTTCGAGCTGGACGCAAGGCTAGGCGTCACGGAGGTTTATGAGGAATTGCCTGAGCCTCCAGGACCTCCCGATTCTTCTACTCCGGAAGAAGCGGATGCATGGAACCGTCAGATGTCGGAATGCTCGGAGGCAATATCGTCGATGGATTCAAGGTATAGCTCGTTGCTAGGCCGATTGAGATGGTGGGATACGGTTCGGGAGGTGAATGCGTCTGCTGAGATGGCTGAAGAGACCAGTCGTTTTCTGAAATGTGTGGCTGATGCTGGTGGGCCGGAGGCCGATTCGATAATTGGCATATACGAGGCGTTGAGTGGACCGATGTTGCGAGCTTCTTCTGTAGAAGAGCTGCTAGAAGTGTCGATGAGGGCGGCGCAGATCATTGCTGATTGTGCTGGTGATTACAACGAGACTCGTCAGGCGTTGTTGATTCCGATTCGGGATCGGATTGTTGAAGAGTATGCGGAAGAGTTAGCTGAGGCAGAGAAGTATTTCAACGAGATGCTCAGGTTGGCGTACGAGAACTAGGTAGGGTTAGCAAGTGCAATCAAAGAACGGTTGGTGGGGGATTACTGCGGTTTCGACTGTGGCAGTGGGATTGATAGCGTTCGTTCTCGGGCGAAGCCTTCAGTCCGGACCGGTTGTGGAGATCGAGGAGACTTCTGAGCCTGTTCAGGCCGTTGTTGAAGCGGAGACTCGGGTGCTTGTCGAACCTCTTGTGTTTCGTGCCGATGTGACCGTTCCAGAAAGCACCGAATTTGCCCCGCCTGCTGGCTTCTCCGGGACCGACCAGATGGTGACCGCGGTTCATAAGGAACTTGGTGATGCCATCACCGCCGGTGAGAGCATTCTGGAAGTCGCAGACAGACCGATCATCGCTTTGGAAGGCTCTGTTCCAATGTACCGGGACATCAAGCGAGGTGTGTCTGGAGTGGATGTTCGCCAGCTTCAGGCGGCTCTAGCTGGGCTTGGTTACAACGTCTCTGAAACGGGCGTATTCGACACCAAAACCGAGGTGGCGGCGCGGGCGCTTTACAAGAGCGTTGGTTCGGATCTGGCAGCTGAGCCGTATGGGGTGTCTTCATTGTATATTCCAAAGGGCGAGATCGTTTTTGTGGAATCGCTTCCCACCTTTGTTCTCGATCTACCTAAGACTGGGGCGATCTGGACGGGCGGAGATGGGGAACCTTCGTTGGTAGTCACTGGTTCGACACTCCAGCTGAGCGGAATGGTCTCAGTCGAATATCAAGAACTGTTGACCGTGGGATCTAGAGGAGAAGCATTCGTGGAAGGTACTGGGGAGGTCTTCCCGGTTTCTGTCTCGGGAGTCGACACTGATCCAATATTCGATCAGGCAGGGGCGCGGATACGTGTTGAGATGGAGCCGGAAGAACCCATCGATCTGAGTTTGAATGGGGTGAACTTGAGGGTGACGATCCTTGCCGAAGGGGCAGGCTCCCAAGTCTTGGCTGTTCCGCTCTCCGCCGTATACGCCGACGCTGGTGGGGATACGCGAGTCCTTCTAGCTTCGGGAGAATCGGTGCCTGTGGTGTTGGGAGCGACGGCTGCCGGTTGGGTCGTGATAGTGTCGGAGGAGATTGCTGCC
>CAYTVW010000277.1:329-2481 GCA_964441865.1 uncultured Acidimicrobiaceae bacterium | reverse complement strand
GTAGAGTCCGTCTGCCCCGCCGTCTTCGAAGAGTTCCGGTGGAAAATCAGCACAGTCGCCTACCTGCACCCCGAAAATTGAGACGGGCCCGTCGTCTCGGGTCTCTGAGGTCTGCGCGGCTGCCACCAAATCGAAAGCTCGCCACACGTTTGCTCCGATGAGAAACACGGCAAGGGAAACGGTTAGGCCGCGTGCGAGCCACTGCAGCTTGCTGAGTCGGACCACAGGGGGTGGCGGAAGGGCGGGACTCCCAACCTCCGCGGATTCGTCTTCCAGTTCGGGTAAGTCGGCCAGGAGAGAAGCACCGCATTCTTGGCAGTGGGTGGAGAATTCCGGGTCCACTTTGGATTGGCATTTGGGGCATCTGGCCATGTTCAATTCCTATACCTCGCGCTGTGGCGCATCCGTGGCTCGACAAGATCCCGTTTCGCTTGGAGCGCGGGGTTCATCAGAGCCTCTGCTAGAGGAACGATAACTGACAAAGCCCGACCGGGACCCCCTGGAATTGGTTTTCGCTACCTCCGGACCAGAAGCGGGATCTCGATCTCAGGGTGAGTTAGGCCACCGTGATACCCGGTCAGCCTTCCGTCGAAACCTTTCGGGAGGAGAACTCTCCCGTCTGGGGCGAGGACGCAGGCATCGGGAAGACGTTCTTCAAGGCCTTCCAGTTCTCCGGGACCCCACCAAGACCGGATTTTGTGTCTCGACAAGACGGGGACTCCGATTTCGGAGGCCGCTTCTTCGATCACTTCCATGTCGCCCTTCAGATACACCACTCGGGGATCCCCGAACACTGTCAGACTGTCCACCACCGGAGATCTCCAACGGATCTTCGCCCTCTTTGGATAGTCCACATGTCCGTGATCGGCTGTTCCGATCAACCCGACTTCGTCCGGGACCCTTCTACACAGCTCTCTCCAAATGGTGGCGGCGGAGTCGAGTGTTCGCCGGTACTCCTCTGAGTTCTGTCCGCTCATGTGGGCTGCGAAGTCGATGTCGGGGAAATAGGCGAACATGAGTCGGCCTGGTTCGCGGGCAAGAATCGAGACAGTCTCGATGAAATCGTCGTTGTCTGAGATCCCCTCGAAACCAGTCCCTCGATAGAGCATCTTGCTTAAAGGGGTTCCTTCGAATGGAGAGGGTTGAACCGTGAAGGACTGAATCCCGGCAGCCCCTAGACGTTCCCAAAGATTCGGTCGGGGAAGGAGAGACTCCGTGTCGATCTCCACTTCGGAACCGGTCAGATCCCGCCACTTGAGAGAATTCACAACACGGTTCACCTCAGGGATCCAGACAAGGTGTCCGAGAATCCCATGCCCGGAAGGTGCCAATCCTGTGGCAATAGTGGCCAACGAGACACTGGTGGTGGTGGGGAACGGTGCCTGTATGGAAGCCTGGAGATGACGAGCGAGATCGCGCACGCTCGGATGAGAAAGCTGGGAGGTTCCGAGACCATCGAAAAGAACCAACACGTAGGTGGCGGCCGACGGGATCATCGAAGATAGGTTGTTGTCAAGAGCCGCCGAAGGGGAATCTCCCGTGAGGCGGACCTCCAACTCGGCGACAAGATTGACCAGGTTGTTTCCCTGATAGGTGGGGATCAAAGGCGTCACAGTCCTGGGACTCCCTTGTGAGTGGCTTTTTCAGGAAGACCCTTCATTCCGAGATCAGGGATTGTCTCGGCTCGGGTTTCCATTCCCGCCGGGGCTGGGGAGCCCACTCGCTTTCTAGGAGAGAGAACAACGCGTGATCGACCCAACGACCTTGAACCATGAGTTCTTCGCGTAAGACACCCTCGCGGAAGAATCCGAGTTTCTCTGCGACTCGTTCCGAATTCCGGTTCCCCACCGCGATGCGGAGGTTCAATTTGTGGAACCGGAGACTCTCTAATCCGATTCTGATCAGGCTGGCGGTCGCTTCGGTAGCGACGCCTTGGGAGGTCGATTCTGTGCGGACCCAATAGCCGATCTCTCCGATCCTCCCGAGTTTCGACGCCTGCCAGATAGAGATGTTTCCGATGTGGCGGTCCGGTTCGCCGATCATGCAAATCCCGAAGTCGAATGCTCGTCCTTCTTTCCAGGAGGCTTGAGAGTCTTTGATGAATGCGGCCGCATCATCTTTCCGAAATCCGGGGTATGCCCAAGGGAGCCAT
>CAYTVW010000277.1:0-319 GCA_964441865.1 uncultured Acidimicrobiaceae bacterium | reverse complement strand
ATTTCATTAGCTCGGGGAGCGAAGCCCGAACTCCTTCGGTGATGGCGTCTGCATCGCGTTTGCGGAATCTGTGCAGGACCAGGCGTTCAGTCTGAATCTTCTCGGGAACCATCCAGCACAGGATATCGCCAATTGGCTTGCTGAGGCTTCAACAATTGAACGGCAGGACGAGTTCTGACTGTCTGGGCTTAGGATTCTCGAAATGTGGGACCTATTGAATCTTCAACCAGAGCCGCCACTTCTGCCTACGGGCCGTCAGGCGGCGGTCCTTATTCCCCTGTTCGAAGACGAGGCGGGGGAGGTGCGCGCGGTTGTGATC
>CAYTVW010000276.1:0-2484 GCA_964441865.1 uncultured Acidimicrobiaceae bacterium | reverse complement strand
GGTGCCGGGATAAACTGTGTTGGAGTCGGCCCCAACCGAGCGACCGTACGGTTTCAGTCGCTGGGGGTGATTTCGGGAGACTGGGGCGGAGGATACGACATCGGAATGGCAGCAATTTCCGCGGCCGCCCGATCAGAAGACGGCCGCGGAGAAAAGACGACCCTTGAGAGGCGTGTCCCCGAATACTTCGGTATGGATCGTCCCCACCAAGTCGCGGAAGGGCTCCATTTCGGGCGCATCGACTTTGATCGGATCCACGAGCTTGCCCACATCGTTTTTGAGGAAGAGGATCACGATCAGGTCTCCCAATCGATTTCAAACAAGGTTGCCGAAGAATGCGCGGTTCTCGCTCGGGTCGCTGCCCAAAAGCTTCGCCTCACCGAGTCGAACGGTGAGGTGGTTCTGGGGGGAGGGATCATCCACCTCGGGGGTCAGCTTCTGGTGAAACGCATCCGCGATCTCTTGGCGGAGGCTGGAATCAGACTCCCGGTGAAAGTGACTGCTTCGGCTCCGATCGTCGGATCGGCCCTCGCTGCTCTCGACCGGATGGAGGTAGGGCCGGAGGTTTGCGAGAGGTTGCGAAATGAGATTCAGGCCCGGATCGATGTCTTGAAATAGCCGAGGGTTTCAAGTGAGACGAAACCCGCTTCGGTTAGACTGATTACTCGTGTAAGGGTGCTGTTTCAGGGGCGTTCTCGTTTGCATAGCGGCAAGCCGCCCTCAAGCGGAGGTGCCGATGAAATCATCGTGGCGACCGTATCTGATAGCCGGGATTGTTGTCGTCCTGGTATTGAGCGCCACAGCACTGATCGATTCTCTTGCCCGCGATTCGAATATCTCGCGTCTTCGCGAGGAATTAGGAGAAGACTCGGATTCTCTGAGTCATCGCATTTCGGCGGTAGTTGCCCGCGAGTCTGACGCAATCGAAGCGTTAGTGGCGATATTCGAGATAGCAGAAGGAGACCGAACCGTTTTGGACGAACAGTTCCCGATTCTCGCTGAAGTCCTAATGGAATCGGGAGACACACTGTTATCGGTCCAGCTTGGTCCGGATTCGATCCTCGATTATGTGTATCCGCATGAAGGGAACGAAGCGGCTTTGGGCCTCGACCTGATGGCAGATCCTGACAGGCGACGTCTCCTTGAGCCGACTATTGAAACGGGGGAGACAACCATTCAAGGGCCGACTGGTCTTGTCCAGGGTGGGATCGGTTTGCTTGTGAGAAAGCCCCTCTATTTGCAGAACGGAGAGTTTTGGGGGTTCGCCGAGACTGTTCTCGACTGGCCTTCGGTTGCCGATCGGGTTGGTCTCAGGGATCTTGAATCGGTGGACTTGGCTATTCGGGATCCGGAGACTCTCACAATCCTGACAGGGGATCCGGACGTCTTCGAGGGGAACCCGGTCATCCGGACGGTTGCCATTGGGGCGACCGATACCGTATGGCAGCTCGCAACAAGACCAAGCGGTGGTTGGCCGGCGGCCGCTC
This sequence comes from uncultured Acidimicrobiaceae bacterium, assembly GCA_964441865.1. GTDB lineage: Bacteria > Actinomycetota > Acidimicrobiia > Spongiisociales > ZC4RG35 > CAYTVW01. The sequence continues at coordinate 997 of CAYTVW010000276.1, read as the reverse complement.
CGATGACTCCCTACATCTGGATTATCGGAGCTTTGGTCGGAGCGTTCCTGGGACGATTCGCCTACTACCTGGCGAAACGGCCGGAAGCACTCAGGGAAGAAAGGGAGAGGGCGCTAGCGGATCTGAGAGTGGCCGAGAAGCTTTTCGCTGAGGCTTTCGACAAGGCGGGCGTCGGGATTGTGACCACGGATCTTGAAGGGAAGATCCTCACCATGAATTCGTTCATGCGCCATCTTCTGGGTCTCTCCGAAAATGAAGATTTGAATGAGCTCTCGATCCTCGAATTCCTAGACCTTGAGGGGAAGGGTTGGCCGCTCTCTGAGCTGGCGAGCCTTTCTGACGGCGAGAAGAAAGTCGAGGCCGACCTGACATTGAATCCAGTTACATGGATTCATGCTCGAGCGACCTATTCGCCTTCCGTCGGTGAAGACAGGCGGCAGGTGATGGTGATCGTTGAAAACGTGACTCAAGCGAGGATGGCCGAACGGGCTCTCGCCCAGAGCGAGGAGCGGTTCCGCGAACTTTTCGTGTTCGCACCGGTCGCGATCCATCGGGAAGACCACACGGATCTGATCTCAGAGTTGGAGACTCTGCGGGCCAAAGGGATCACAGAAATCGAGCCTTACCTCTGCGAGAACGCCAACGAGCTGCAAAGACTCCTATCTCTAGCCCGGATCATCGAGATGAATCCGACGGCCATCGCTTTGGCGGAACGATTAGGACAAGAGCTTCCCTGTTCGGTGGTCTCAACCTTTTTGAGTGTCGAGACCGAACCGGATCTTGTTGAGGAGATCAAAATGCTGTGGGATTCCCGGTTGGAATGCGAGGCATCGATCTCAGTTACTGATCGGGACGGCGAGGTGGTACATCTATCCGTTCGGAGGTTCGTTCCAAAATCGGAGGGCGGTCCCGACTATTCGAACATGATGGTGACATCTTCTGATGTCACGGAGATCATTGAGGCCAACAAGAGACTGGAGCAGATGCTCCAATCGAA
>CAYTVW010000275.1:0-2493 GCA_964441865.1 uncultured Acidimicrobiaceae bacterium | reverse complement strand
CGCATCCGATACACCAAATCGACTCCGGGCCACACATCCCGATATCTCACAGAGACGCCATCGAGCTCAATCTCAGGTATCGCATCATCTCCGTCGACCGGGGCCCAAGCAATCTGACGTCCACCCCACTCAAGAGACACGCCCTCGGCCAATGGCCCAAACCGGACGTTCCAGTCGTTAGCGCCATTCGTGACTGAACCATCGTCTTGAAGATGAAGACGATTGTCGATAGGGAGCCAGTTGCCCTCCTCGTCTTGGAAGTTCAGCGGCTGGTTCGACAGCTCGGCCGTCATAGTCCCGTCCGGGTTCTGATACACCCGGCGCGTCCGACCCCTCTCTTCTATGACTTCAACACTCTCACCCTCGACAAACCCCACCACCTCGGAATCGCCGACTAGCGGCTCCTCTTCCACTGGAGCCCCAGAATCTTCAATAGTCTCCGGATCGACAGCTAGAGGCTCGATCTCAGGAAGCTCGAAATCCTCCAAATCCGGGACAGTGAACAACGACCCATCGACAACCACCGGGTCGTTAACGTTTTGAGCCCCTGCAGAAACGGCTTTCCCGGAACCGTCTTCGACCAATTCCCGGTTTCGATCATGCTCACCAACATCCCCAACAATCGGCGCGGGAGGGCCGCCTCGGTATTCGGTTGTAGGTCGACCGCCGACACCTGCCAGAGCTGACGCCGGAACAGCCAACGAAAACACCAAAGACAACACCGTCAACCGGAACGCCCGCATCAAATACCTCCCTAGACCAAAACGGTGCGACCTTCTCGCCCCAGGTTGGGAGTTAAGCAGCTTCAATCCGGGCAGAGTTACGAAAACCCACGAAAAATGCAGTAAAGTTCCTTGACTGCAAATCGGGTGTTGGGGACCTGTTTCTGGCCGATTCGGGCCTATGTCGTACCGCAAATTGACCCGAATTCTCGAGTCCGGCTGGCACCTAGACAGAGACCCGGAGAGTTCCGACAAACCATCCTGTTACCCACCCTTCCAGGAGATCCCGACCCCGACAGACCGAGACAAGTCGAAGTCCCCGAGACGAGCGGTCCGCGCCTAAACGCTCTCGGCCCTCACTCGCCTCAGGGACTCGTTGCTAGCGACGTTGAGTCCGAAGGAGATCATTCAACAACCCCGCTCCCTCCTCGGGATCGGGGAGCGTCGCCACCAAATCTCGACCCTCTTTCCGCACTACGCGAAGTCCCGGGCCTTTCCTCACAATCCAAGCGGTTTCGCCAGGCCTCGCCCTGAACCCATACCCCCCATAAGCCATCGGATTCACGTCGACAACTTCGGCCCGTTCAATCTCTTCCAGGGGAATCCTCCGCCTAGGCCACCCCACCCAGCCAAACCAGCCTCGGAATCCGGCCTCTGAGACCTCACCTGAGATAAGAGAGACTTGCGAGACGATCAACCCAATCAGGATGAGACCGACTGCGTTCCATCCTGGGGCGAAGGGGGCACCTATCAAGAGGAGCACCGCTGGGATGATTCCCCACAACGATCGAGCACTGCTGACCCAGACGGCGGTCTCGTTGGCGGAAAGCCCGACCGACGGGGATTCTTTGGATACCGTGGAGTATCCGAGGAAGCGGTCCCCGAGGTACCAGCCAAGAACTGCACCAACGACACCGATGGCGATCACCCCAACAATCTCAAGCCCAGAAGGCCCGGGAGCCGAACGCCAATCCGCCACGTCCAGGTTGGCTATCACCCCCGAGACCTGCACGGCCGCCAGCAGGAACAGGAGGTAGTGGACCGTTGCCGACGCCATCGAAACAGGAAGCCTCTTGCGGGAAATCGAAACTAGGGCGACCCAAGCCAGGACAGCCATCCCGCCGATCATCGCCACTGATCCCCAAAAAGCCATGGAACCGTTGGCTTCCCCCTCGATTCCCCAATGAATCGCCATTGGATCGGGGAGTCGGTCCCGAAGCAGGATCGGGAGACAGGTGATAAGAATCACCGCCACCGCCGGAACCAGCACCACGCCAGCCCACCATCTGAGAGTCTTTTGGTTGTTCATCACCACTCCTGTTCGATTCTTCTAACGAATTCGTCTTTCGGGACTTCCACTGCTTTCGCCAAACGGATTGCGTGGGAAATGACCTGCTCCCACCCGGAGTCCACACCACCGATTACGGTCGCGCCTCTTCCCCGCCGGATCTCGATGCGGCCATCCTCTCGAAGCATCTGGTAGGCCTTCAGGACCGTGTGCATGTTGACGCCCAAACTCGCGGCCAGACGCCTCGCCACCGGAAGACGCTCACCAGGCCCCATACGACCCGAGTCGATCGCTCCGAGGATCGAGCCGTAGATCTGGAGGTATATGGGTCTGTTATCTGTCGGGTCCAGTCTCAGAAGCATCGATCACACTCCTTATCTTGTTCTAGAATTTATAGAACTATCGTTCTGTTGTCAAGTTCTGAAACCAGACAGCGATCGGCCGAAAACGTCAACAAACCACGAAATTGCTGCCGATACCGGG
>CAYTVW010000274.1:0-2499 GCA_964441865.1 uncultured Acidimicrobiaceae bacterium | reverse complement strand
GCCATCCGACCCAACCCATCATAGGAATACTCAACATCCCCAACAGAAGTCATCCTCTGCGATAGGCCAAGGCCCGCCCTAGGACCCGTCAGGGGAACGAACCAAGCGAGTTTGAACCAGACAGGACCGTTCCCGCCCTCTCGGCGCTATCCGGTTGGGCGCTTAAAACAGTCTCAGATTGGGACCAGATCGGCCCCCAAACCGAAACTGTCGAGAGTCTCGACGATAGAGGCAAGGCGCACCTCATGTCCCTCGATGTCTCCCCGAACCGTCAAGCTGCCATCCCAAGCCTTCATAACCACACTTCCCCGCGGGAGCAGCTCGGAGATTCCAGCCCAATCCCTCGCCCATGTGCCCAACTCGTGCCGCACAGCATCGAAAACCGCCGCTGTTGCCTCCAGCTCCGCCACCCAAACAAACTGGACTTTCCCTGCCAGATGTTCAAGGCCGAGACCGAACTCATCGTGATAGGCCGAGACCAACAGATGCCGTGCAAGCGGTAGCTTCACCGGCAGCAGCTCCCACGAGGTCCTTCCCAGCCTGCCCCGAACACCAACCACTTGGCTCACCCACACCGGCCCGCGAGCCATTGACATGGCAATCGACCCCGTCAATACATCGAAACCCCGGAATAGCGGGTCGAACGGTGACCACAGATCGCTCAAGTCCCCAACAGGCACTTCGGTGCCGACGATGTGTTGATCCCATTCGATGGTCGACCCCAATGTCGAGTCGTCCACAATCCCGTGCCGAACCTCAAGACTTGGCCGTCCCATACCCACCTCCGCTTTCAAGATTTGTAGGACTTGGTGTCAAATACAAATAACCAACAAACAGTCATCGAACAACCGCTTCACAAACCTCAGCTCCTACCTTCTCCCCCGCTTGATAGCCGACCACTCCACCGATTAGCCCGCCAGTCAAATACCACACCAACCTTGCTCAGCATCCCGAACTGGTTATCCATGTTCACCGTGCCGCCGAACAGAACACCGAAGTCAGCTCCAAACTCAGTAACCGAAAGAGCCCTACAACCCCAACTCAGAAAACCTCCCCACCAATAAGCCTCCCGTCCCTCGCTGCGGCTATCAGCGCCGCCACCTCCGAAGGAGTTTCCTCCAAGAGATCCTGGATCAGGAACCCCCACTCCCCACACCGAACCACTACCCCCTGATCAAGAATCTTTAGGCCACTGATCGACAACAACCTGATCTTGCGTGGCCACCTTCCAGGCATCCAAACCCGAAGCCACTCACTATCAATTCTCAACACACCACGAACAGCACCAGCCACAACCCCCGCGAACAACCAGAGCACAAACACACACCCATTGGCCCCGACAATCCTGACCAACAGGGGGCTCCACAGATAACCCGGAGAGTGTTCCGGATTTGCCACAAACCAGAGACTGAAAGCGCCAAGACCCAACACCACAAGAACGGAACGCCACATCCAGTGCTTGTGTAATCCCACGGCACGCTGAATTTCAAGAGCCAAGAAACTCACCTCCAAGCTACGATTGTCGACCCTTGGAACAAGATACTGGGCTTCGCCGAAATCACAGACGCTGCTCCTCTCGCCCCTGGGCTGACCATATGATCCCAAACCCAGGAGCCAGCCCCTGAACCGATAAAACCCCCGGCGAGGGCACATATACCGGATCCCCAAGGACCGAAACCGCTACAAACCTTAGCCCCCAGAGCTGCTCCTTCTACACCACCAGCAAAGCTCAACGCTGACCTGCCCACAGTCTCGGCGACCTCTTCAAAATCGCCATCGCGTGCTGACCCAAATACCGAGTACGCGGTCATGAACACTTCCAAACCGTTACCAGCCGCACCGATCTTTGAAGCTACACCCTTGACAGCACTCGGCTTGATCAAGTTCTTGAGCCAAGCGGGACTGTTCGCCGAGTACCCGACAGAAATCTTGTCAGCCGACCACAAGAAGTCATTGTTATCAACGAACGCCGAGACTGAAACGCTTGAAGGGTCCAAGAATCTCGTAATGATCACAGTATCGACAGAATTCTCAAGTGCCTCCGCGATCGCTGAAAGGCCAATCGGCACCGTTACCGTCAAATCCCGACCGTCTTCCGACTTCTCCTGCTCTTCCACAGCCACCACAGTTGTGGTCGACTCCGGAGACGCAACATGGGGATCCGGCTCACCACCACTCAGTACCGCATCCGTATACAGAGCGTCAGACATACCCGAAACCTTCGACTCCAACAAAAAGACCGACCCCGTCGAACCACCCATAGAAGTAGGCTGCCCACCACTCATTACCGTATCCGTATACAGAGCGTCAGACATACCCGAAACCTTCGACTCCAACAAAAAGACCGGCCCTCCCGCCGAATTTTTTGCCGCAGCCTTCGAGGAGTTCCCGCTCGCCTGGGCAGCAATCATCTCCTGGAAAGACTCAGGAGCACCCGAAACGAAATACCCCAACGGATCCCAATACGCCAGGGGATTCGCATGAGCATACGTATACCGA
>CAYTVW010000273.1:0-2508 GCA_964441865.1 uncultured Acidimicrobiaceae bacterium | reverse complement strand
ACGGCTCTGTCGTCTTTGAGATGCTCGACACCGAAATCCCTGCCTCCTGGTCGCAAGTCGCCACCGACATCATGGTCTCAAAGTACTTTCGCAAGGCCGGTGTCCCTCTCTACAACAAAGACGGGTCGCCCGTCCTCGACGACGACGGGAATCATGTGACCGGAGCCGAAACATCGGCCCGTCAGGTTTTTGATCGTCTCGCCGCAACTTGGCGCCATTGGGGCGCCGGAAACGGATATTTCGCTTCTTCCGAGGACGCCCAGACTTTCGAAGACGAGATCCGCTACATGCTCGCCAACCAGATGACTGCCCCCAACTCTCCGCAATGGTTCAACACTGGCCTTCACCATGCCTACGGCCTGACCGGCCCTGCCCAAGGGTTCTGGTATGTCGACCCTGAAACCGAACAGCTCACTCCTTCACCCGACTCCTACAGTCGCCCTGCTCCCCACGCGTGCTTCATCCTCGGCGTTCGAGACGACCTCGTGAACCCGGGTGGGATCATGGATCTGTGGACCCGGGAGGCAAGAATCTTCAAGTTCGGCTCCGGGGCCGGATCCAACTTCTCCGATATCCGAGGCGAAAACGAGCCTCTCTCGGGCGGCGGGAAATCCTCAGGAGTGATGAGTTTCCTTAAGATCGGAGATCGTGCCGCTGGCGCCATCAAGTCGGGAGGCACCACTCGCCGAGCAGCCAAGATGGTCATCCTCGATGTTGATCATCCGGACATCGAAGCTTTCGTGGACTGGAAGAAAGTCGAAGAAAAGAAGGCTCGTATCCTCATTGAAAAGGGCGGATATCCGGCAGACTTCAACGGCGAAGCCTACGCCACCGTCTCTGGCCAGAACTCGAACAACACAGTCCGAGTCACCGCCGATTTCCTCAAAGCGGTCGAGGAAGACCGCGACTGGGACTTGACCCGACGAACTGACGGGAAGGTTCACAAGACCATCAAGGCCCGCGACCTTTGGAGACGAATCGCTGACGCGGCTTGGGCTTGCGCTGATCCCGGACTGCAATTCGACACCACTATTCAGGAATGGCACACCTGCCCGGCCGGTGGCCGGATCAAGGCAACGAATCCGTGTTCCGAATACGTCTTTTTGGATGACACCGCCTGCAACTTGGCTTCCCTGAACCTGGTCAAGTTCGAGACCGGCGACGGAGGATTCGACATAGAGGCCTACAAGCATGCCATCCGCTTGTGGACAATCGCCCTTGAGATCTCGGTAACCATGGCGCATTTCCCCTCCAAAGAGATCGCTCAAGGCTCATACGACTACCGGACCCTCGGACTCGGATACGCCAACCTGGGTTCACTCCTGATGCACCAGGGAATCGCCTACGACTCCGATCGAGGTAGGGCAATAGCTGCCGCGCTCACCGCCATCCTCACCGGCCACTCTTACGCCACTTCCGCCGAAATGGCCGCATCAGTCGGACCGTTCCCCAAGTTCGAGGAGAACCGAGAGGCGATGCTCCGAGTGATCCGGAATCATCGGAAAGCCGCCTATGACGCCGACCCATCTGAATACGAGGGGCTTTCGACGCCAACCAAGGGACTGGATCAGAACCTCGCTCCGCTGGAACTGGTCTTAGCTGCCCGTCAGAGTTGGGACGAAGCCCTCGCCTTAGGAGAGGAATTCGGATACAGAAACGCCCAAGCAACGGTGCTCGCTCCAACGGGTTGCCTCGTTGGAGGCTCCCTGGTACCGACCGATAAGGGTCTGGTCCGCCTTGCCTCGCTTGGTGATCCACGAGGCAATCAGTGGCAGGATCTTGCGCTCACCGTTGGAACGGATGAGGGCGCAAAAGACGCTACGAAGTTCTTCATCAACGGCGTTGAACCGGTAGTCACCGTCGAAACCGCCCAGGGATACCGAATCCAGGGAACCCCGACTCATCGGGTCAAAGTGGTCGGCGCCTCCGGCGAGTGGATTTGGAGACGCTTCAGCGAAATCCGCCCCGATGACCTCGTCCCACTCCAGATGAACCAAATAGTCGGCACCCCCAACGAGGTGACGCTCCCGCCTCTGGGCGAGATGCACTGGACCGGCGACTTCACCACAACCGTTCCTAGCACCGTGACCCCAGAACTGGCCGAATTCGTCGGGTATTTCATGGGCGATGGCTCACTCCACTCGAAGGGACTCAGGCTGGCAGTTGCCGCCGAGGACTTCGACGTGTTGGAACGCCTCGGCCAGTTGGGCAAGAGCCTGTTCAATCTGGAAGCCCACACCACTGAGCGGAAAGGCTACATCGAGTTGGCGTTCCATTCGGTCGCTCTCACGATCTGGTGGGAGGCCTGCGGATTTGCCAAGGAAGCGCCCTCCGAAGGCCACTCTGAAAAGGGGTGGCATCCCCGAGTTCCTGACGCGATTCTGGCCACGAATGACCCTGAGACCTACCGCGCTTTCATTCGCGGGCTGTTCGAGGCCGACGGCACCGTCTCCGAGGGATACCCATCGTGGTCAACGGTTTCGACCGAGTTCGGCCACGACGTCCAGT
>CAYTVW010000272.1:0-2553 GCA_964441865.1 uncultured Acidimicrobiaceae bacterium | reverse complement strand
CCGAATCTCGACTCGAGCTCGCGGCAAAACTGGATTCCCTCTTGGATGCGCGGGCCTTCCAGAAAGGTGGCAGTCAGAGGGGAGGCATCGGCTTCAGATCCCAGATCACGTTCGGCATCTCTTGCCGAGTCAATATCGTCCAAGTGGGGAATCAACTCTTTTGCGGCTTTCCCGACGAGTATCCGCCGGTACGCTGTTGCGACGGCGAGGAAGGCGGTGAGTTCGGCTTCGGCGGCCTGAGCTTCGGGAGTCTCGAACATCGCCACAAGGCGTTCGGTGTCAATCTCAGGAGGGTTGGTTGGATCAAACCCCTCCATCAGGCTTCCAAATTGGTCTGGCGTGATCCGGATAGCGTCGGCGTAGCCTCCTATCAGGTTCAGAAGATGATCTATAGCGAACGGGACTCGGAACATCGCCCGGTGGGTGACCTCGTTGAGAGCAGCCCACAATCGGATGTCTTTGGGACTGAAACGGTGATTGGTCGCGAACTTGTCAATAGTCGTTGCCACATAACTGATCTGATCGACGTCTCTTACCGGGACTCCGGCATCGAAGCCAGCCATTACCCAACGACCCAACGAACCGACCAGTGTCCCCAGCTGAATCCCAACGATTGTGGAGGAGATCATTCCGGCCATTTGGGCTGCAGGGCCGAGAGAGGAAGGATCGATCATTCTCCCGAATGGTTCTGCCAAATAGATGAAACCCTTCATATTGACGTCGGTCCAACCTCGGATATCGACAGGCAAGACATCAGTCGCCGGTTCGATCGGGAATGGTGTGACTCTCTCCATCTGATATTCGGCGAGGCGGGTGAGGTCACGGAATTCTTCAGCACCCCAAGGGTCGACGGGTTCCGCGTCGGGGATCAGATGATGACAGACTTCGGTAGCCAACTTCAGATTGACTGGCCCCGGTTCGTCGAAGAGTTCGAAAAAGTGTGAGAAGACGTCGTCTGACATTCTCTCAAGATGCTAGGCGTCGTTCGCGATCAACGGGTGTCGGGTGGAGCCTCACCAGTCCCTACACCTTTCAGCGAGGGAAGCTGCGTTCTTTACGGAACCACCTGATCCCTCTGTTCAACCCGGGGAGGAATAAGCTGGCGGCGAGGACCTTGGCTGTATCTCCGATCAGGAACGGAGCGATTCCTTTGGCGAACGCTTCGGAAGCGCTCCAGTCCATTCGGATCATCAGACCCATCATCCCAGATGCGAGAATCACTGCGCTCCCGACAGCGAAAACGGCGAGAGCTCTCCAACAGGATTCGAGATCTGTGTTCTCGGCAAGTTTCCCCACCAAGGAGGCTGCCACAACAAAACCAATAAGGTATCCGATGGTGCTTCCGGTTACGTGTTCGATACCGCTCTTCCCATCAAGAAAAACGGGGAGACCAGCTGCCCCCATAGCCAAGTACAGCAGTTGACCGGCTCCTCCGATTCGCATCCCCAAGGTGGCGCCACTCACCAAGACGGCGAGTGTCTGGCCGGTCACCGGGACCGGCGTAAACGGGAGCGGGATCACCCATTGAGCGCACAAGGCCGTGAAAATGGCAGACCCAACCACCAAAGCGACGGTGACCGTACGGCTTCGAGCGAAGCGGGCGGCCAGGACGTTTGGTGCGACTGTGAGCATGAGGATCCTCTGTGGGTCAGCGCTGATGCTACTCCCAGGAGTAGAGCGGGTTTCGTCTTGATTGAGAACGTTTTGACCTTTCCCCTGTGGAGTTCGTTACAGCCGGTCGAGCGTTGGCGCCGAAGTGGTCAACAATCCGACGGACACAACTAGGATCTCGGCATTGTGTGTGAAGACCGAGTCCCGAGGTGGGTCCCATTCGGCGTCATTGGGCTAGCGGTGGTTCTCATAGCGCTGATCCCCTGTTGGCTGGTCACTCTCCCCTACTACGCCTATTCGGCTGGGCCCGTCGGCGATGCCCTTGATGCGATAGAAGTAGTGGACGGGGTTGGTGTTTACCCACCCGAAGGCGAGCTTTTCTACCTCACCGTGGCCGTCCAGGAAATAAACGTCTTCGAGCTAATGGTGGCGTTGTTCGACCCGTCGGTCGATTTGGTCCGTCGTGAATACATCCGTCAGGAGGGCGAGACCCAGGAGGATGTGCGAAGGCGGAGTCTTCTTCAGATGGATGCAGCCAAGGAGACGGCGATCGCACTTGCCCTTGAGCGTATCGAGGGAGATGATCTCTTCCTCTCTGACGGAATAGAAGTCGTCGAGTTGACACGAGACGACGCTGCAGACTCGACGCTTCTGGTCGGTGATGTGATTCAAGAGATCGATGGGACCGAGGTGAGGTTCGCTGGAGACGTCCGAGAAGCAGTTGGTTCAAAAGGGCCTGACGAAACAGTAGAAATCACTGTTCTCAGGGGAGATCGAGAGCTCACTATTCGAGTCACGCTCGTGGAGAACCCTGAAGTCCCGGGACAGGCGATTCTGGGCGTCTTTGCCAAGACGTTGAATGCGCGTTTCCCTGTCGATATTGAATCGGCCAATTTGGGTGGGCCATCCGCCGGGATGATGTACACATTGGCGATCATCGAC
>CAYTVW010000271.1:0-2567 GCA_964441865.1 uncultured Acidimicrobiaceae bacterium | reverse complement strand
TACGACGTCATCGCAGACTTCTTCTACCAGGTCAAGCTGATGGCTGGAGAACAACACTGAGGTCCCACGATTGGCGATCGACCTGAGGACCTCCGACATGGTGCTCACTCCGATTGGATCAAGTCCTGCGAACGGTTCATCCAAGACGGCTAGCGCCGGATCATGAATCATTGCCGCTACCAGCTGGACCCGTTGCTGGTTCCCGTGGGAGAGTTTCTCGAGGGTCGAGTCGGTCCGATCGGCCAAACCGAGAGTAGTGAGCCATTTGGTGGTGGCTTCGGACGCATCGCTTTTCGACATCCCCGACAAATGGCCAAGGTAACTGAGTTGGGGACCAACCTTCATTTTCGGGTAAAGGCCCCGTTCCTCCGGCATGTATCCGAACTGAAGGCGGACTCTCCGATCTACAGGGGCTCCGTTCCATTCGATGGTCCCAGAGTCGGGTTCGGCCAGGCCGAAAATGCAGCGCATGGTGGTTGTCTTTCCGGCGCCATTCGGTCCGAGGAAACCGACGATCTTCCCGTCAGGTACCTGGAACGAGACGCCGTCTAGAGCCTTGAGGGCACCGAAAGATTTGGTTAGTGCGTTGACAGAGAGCATCCGGATCCGACTAGAGACGATCTGGAATATATCGCTCTATCTCGGCGAACCGCAAACTGTTGCGGGGCCCAAAGGGAAGAGGTCCCCAGCCTGAGACCGGAGACCTCTTCACCATCTAGTTTCTGAGTCTGTTCAGTTCACGCGTCCCTGAACTTGACGTCAACCTCAGCTTGCGCGGCTGCCAATCGGGCGACATTTACCCGAGGAGGCGAGCAGGACACATAGTTGAGCCCAACTTCGCGGGCGAACTTGATCGATGCCGGATCGCCGCCGTGCTCACCGCAGATACCGAGTGAGAGGTCAGGCTTGGTCGCCCGGCCGTCCTGGACAGCGATCTTGATCAGGCGGCCGACGCCGTCGATGTCGATGCTCTGGAATGGGTCGGAAGCCAGCAGGCCTCGCTCCAGATACTCGCCCAAGAAAAGACCCTCGGCGTCGTCGCGGCTCAGACCGAATGTCATCTGCGTGAGGTCGTTGGTGCCGAACGAGAAGAAGTCTGCCTTCTCGGCGATCTCTCCAGCGGTCAAGGCAGCCCGAGGGATCTCGATCATGGTTCCGATGGGGATATCCAGCTTCTGGCCGGAAGCCTTCTCAGCCGCCTCGATCTTCTCAGTGATCATCTCGCGCATTGTTGAGAGCTCATTCACTGTCGAGACCAGCGGGATCATCAGCTCGAGCTTCGGAGAACCGCCCTTCTTGATCCGGTTCAGAACGGCTTCGATAGCGGCATCGACCTGGATGTCGTAGAGATCCTTGATGATCAAACCGAGACGAACACCACGGAGACCAAGCATCGGGTTGTCTTCTTCCCAGACGCCGACCTTCGACTGCATCGCTTCCAAGTCGTCATACGACTTGCCCTGGGCCGCCCTTTCCACTTTCTCGTGTTCGAGCTCCATCATTGAAGGAAGGAACTCGTGGAGGGGCGGGTCTAGGAGTCGGACGATCACGGGGAGACCGTCCATTGATTCGAGGATTCCCTCGAAGTCGCCGACCTGCTCGGCACGGAGCTTGGCGAGTCCGGCTTGTTTGGCCTTTTCGTCGTCTGCGAGGATCACACCACGGACCGTATGGAGCCTCTCACCCATGAACATATGCTCGGTTCGAGCCAGACCGATTCCCTGGGCGCCGTGAGCGCGGGCTTTGGCGGCGTCTTCGGGTGTGTCGGCGTTGGCACGGACTCCGAGGGTCCTGATCTCGTCGGCCCATTCAAGGAGTGTCTTCAACTCGGGGGTGGGTTCCGGTTCAATCACCGGGGCGAGGCCTGCATAGACCTTTCCGGCCGTGCCGTCGATGGTGATCGGATCCCCTTCTTTGATTACAAGATCGCCAATGGTGGCGGTCCGGGCGTCCAGGTTCACTGCCATCGCCGCGACTCCGGTAACGGCTGGTTTTCCCATGCCGCGAGCTACTACGGCCGCGTGGGATGTCTTCCCGCCCTGGCTGGTGAGGATCCCTCTGGCGGCGTCCATACCGTGGATGTCATCCGGAGTGGTCTCGGGACGGATAAGAACGACGTTCTTTCCGGCCTTCTTCTCCTCGACTGCCCGGTCGGAGTCGAATATCGCTTCTCCCTGAGCGGCTCCCGGCGAGGCCGCGACACCGGTTGCTACGGGCTTGTGGCCCTTCGAAGTGTCGATGCGCGGGCGCTCGAGCTGTTCGAGCTGGGCGGGGTCGACCCGGTTGATGGCGGTTGCGTTGTCGATTAGGCCTTCCGAGACCATGTCGACCGCGATTTTTACGGCTGCTCCAGCAGTTCTCTTCCCTGCGCGGGTTTGAAGAATCCAGAGCTGCCCCTTCTCAATGGTGAACTCGATGTCCGCCATATCCTTGGTGTGCTTTTCCAGACGCTCCATAATCGCCAGCAGTTCGGCGTGAATCTCCGGATGATGACCACCGAGGTCGTCGAGGGTCTCGGTGTTACGGATCCCTGCCACCACGTCTTCGCCCTGGGCGTTGGCCAGGTA
>CAYTVW010000270.1:0-2584 GCA_964441865.1 uncultured Acidimicrobiaceae bacterium | reverse complement strand
TGTCTCTCCGTCCACCGGCGAATTTGCCGGAGGTGGCGGTGACAACCGATTGGGGATTCACTGGAGTTGGTGGCGCAGTCTCGGAACTAAACAGGTTTATCGAAGCCCTGAGGCCGCCTGTAGCGGGAGAGACGACTGCTGCTCTTGAGCAAGTCTCGGCGTCTCTTGAAGACGAGTTGCAGGCAGCCCTCGAATACAGCGTATCCGGTGCTGGATACCGGCTTCCTCGCCTTCCGAAGTGGGTGGGAATTCTCAGATGGGTCCGTGTCGGCGCAATGGTGGCGGTCCCAGGCCTTCTAGTTTGGGCTTTCCTTCTCTGGAGGGGAGGGGAGAATCCGGTTGGAGTGCTAATTGGGGCGGCGATATGCCTGTCCTCAATTCTGATGATTCCGGGCGTTTCGGGATGGATTGGAAAAGCCAGAGCTCGCGGCGAAGTCGATTCCATCCGAAAGAACCTGACAGTGATTCTTTCACGAGAGATCGAGCGCAGGGTGGGAAGGCCGCTCAGAAAGGCTCTTCGGAAACACCAGATGGCTACAGGAGCTTTAAGCGAGTTCCGTCAGATCATGAACCTTTTGGGAACAGGCGTCGGGGAGACCAGAGACGCTGTTTGACGCTCTCGGGTGAGGGTACAGCCAATCGGATCGAGAGTGGACGGTATTCGGCGACTAGACGTTCTACGCCATTGATGAGTTCTCCATCGCATTGGATGTTCTGCGGTCGTTTGATGGACGTCGCCTCCAACTCATGGCAGTTCTTGACCAGGTCGATGTCTTGAAGCTTTTCGAGGTGACCGTTCCGCGCTGCGGAGAGGAATCGGGCGGCCCTTCTGAACGGGAGTCTCTCAATCACGAGCGCCGACATCGGGTCGGGGGGTTCTTGGTCGATAGTGAGAGGGATACGACCGAAATATGTGTAAACGGGATGGCATTGAACCAGAAGGCCGATCGCTTCCCGACGGAAAAGGTCACATGAGACCTCGAATTCTCTCTTCCTTTTTCGAAGGTCTTTCCAGAGGACTTTGAGTGTTGTCCCCGCGTAATGAAACCATCCGAATCGCAGTTTGCGGTGCGGTTCGAGTTCGGCGATAGAAACGACTTCGGCATCGAGTCCGATCCCCATCGAAAAAAGAGCGTGGCGTTCTAGGGTCCCTTCGGCGGTTTCGGCCCGAACACAAATGGTTGGGATGGTTCGAGTGTCGTAATCGACAGCAAGGAGTTTGGCGGCGAGTTGCGGTGTTTTGGGGATCTGGTGGATCCGAGCGATCACATTGGTGGTTCCGGTCGGGATGATTCCCAGAGTCGCAGGAGTGTCTACTACAGCCTGAGCGACATGGTGAACGATTCCGTCTCCGCCCATAGCGACGATCAAGGAAACGCCTCGACTGACTGCTTCGGCGGCGATCCTCCGGGCATCTTCAGCGTTCTGTGGCCAGGCTGTCTCCAGCAAATGATTCTTGGTTAGGGCGCGAGAAACCTTCCGGTGAAGGCCACCGGTGAACTGGGAAGCAGCGGGGTTGGCAATGAGTACCGCTGTGTTCATCAATTTGAGGCTACCGTTTCACTGAGGTGACTTACCAACCGAACCCAGAAAATTCAGAATCAGATCCCAACGCTCCGCTCGCCTCTTTGGTGTGGGGTGAGGGGTCGGGGACACCGATTGCTGCCGCATCGGGCGATGTTGCCGGGAGTCCGATACCTGGGATCTACACGGCTGTTACTCAGGCTTCCACTGTTGTCACATATCACCTGTTGCAGCATGACGGTGTGGATCGAGACGATTTGGGGAGAGATCTAGCGCTGCTGGACGGATGGGGGAGAGGGACTCCGGCGTATCGGGCGGAATCACCGAGTTTCCGACGTTGGCTGGACTCTTTCCATGCTGGAGATCCGACTGCGATCGAAGGTCCTTCGTCGGAGCCTGCGTCGAGAGTGACTGGGTTGGGTGTCTGGTTCCGGAAGGACCCTGTTCGGCTGGTCGAGTCGGCGTTATCGGTTTCGCGGAGGACCCATTTGGATGCTTCAACCGCGGTGGTGTCGGTGGCTGTCGCGTCAGCAGTCGCCGGGTCTTGTATGGGGATGTTGGGGTCGGACCTTCTCTTCGGTGCGGCGGAAGCATGTGAAATGGCGTCTGAGAGACTCGTGGAAGAGGCTTACCGGTTTGAGGGAATAGACGGGATCCCGAGAGTGATCTCTCGGGTCAGAGCGTTGGTAGAGATTTGGGCTTGTTCACCGACGGAAATCGTCGGGAGTCTGTGCGACGTGAACGGTCCTTTCGGGATCGAAGGTGCTCTGGTGGGGCTTGCTTTGGGGGCCTCACTGGACTCGCCGGTCCGGCTGATTGAAGTAGCGGCGATGGCTGGCGGAAGCGAAACGGGCGCAATCGCAGGTGGGATACTTGGCGCCCGTTCTGGACTCAGGCGGTGGCCTTGGAGGGTCCCTAACGAAATGTGGTTCGCTGAGATTGGTCGTCGCTTGGCGGCATTCAACAATGAGACTCGTGATCTCCCTGTTCCCCATGCCGTCGAAGGCCGGCTGGGCTCTCCGTCAGGGGAAGGTCACGAACACACCTGATTCGGGGAGTC
>CAYTVW010000269.1:0-2604 GCA_964441865.1 uncultured Acidimicrobiaceae bacterium | reverse complement strand
ACTCGTCTTCTCCTTCAAACTCCGAAGCGTCCACCTGTGCTGGCGCTTGCGGCACAACGAGCTGGTTCAAGACGTCACCCCAGTCGCCTCCGCCCAACAACATCATGAGAATCGCGCCGACGATTCCGAGACCGCCCGCGCCTCCCAAGACAGCGCCGCTTGATACTCCTCGGCGGTCTTCTACATTGCCTCTGCTACTCAGCCGATCCCAACGAGCCATTGATTCCTCCTGCGGGATAAGACTAGATGCGCAAAGACAACTAAGCGAGACAACACGAACGTCGCAGATCAGACCGAGCACTCATCGAGTTGAGCAAGAACCGCCAAAGGAACCAGATAAGCTTCGGAGACGTCTGACAAGCATGATGATCAAACGAATCTCCACTCTCGTGGCAGCTTCGATCCTTTTGGGGGCATGCTCCTCAGGAGAATCGGACGGGACCACCACTACTGAGACCAACTCTTCTCCTGACACGGAGATCTCCGTAACCTACACACACCCATCCGCCCAACCCCTCACGTACACGATCCAGTGTTCGGGTACCACGGGAACCGTGGAGCCCGACAACACCGGGATTGACCCGACCGTCGCTTGCCAAAGACTCGCCGATCCCGTCGCTATCGACCTGCTGACTAATGGACCGGATCCGAACCGCATGTGCACCGAGATCTACGGCGGCCCCGACGAGGCCAAGATCATTGGGAATATTGGGGATTCCACCGTTGACGTGACCATCACCCGTACTAATGGGTGCGGAATTAACGACTGGGACGTTGTGTTAGCCGGAGTCTTGCCGGACCCAATCGGCGCATTGGGATAGACCTCCCTCCCACCACCAGAAACAGTCCTCTCGGTCCCCGGACCGAGAGGACTTCCTTCTTCCCGAATCAAAAAGGCGGTATTGAGAGGCTCACCCCATCCCGATGACTCAACTCGAGACACCTGCCTCCTCGGTTCTTTCACACCGAAAACCCCGTCCCAATCAACTACGCCCAAACCAACGAACCCCGATCATCCGAACCGTCATCTTCAGATACCGCCAGATCAGTCTGAGATATCTCATCTTCGACTCCCCCGCTGCTCTCGGCACTAAGACAAGTGGTATCTCGTCGATCCGGGCCTTTGCCGTTATCAGGCGGACTGTGATCTCGAATTGAGCTTCGAAACGGGTTCCGACCAGGTTCAGCTTCTCTACCACCGAACGTCTATACGCCCTGTATCCAGTAGTGAGGTCCTTGACTCGAGAACAGAACAAGATTCTGAACACCCAATTGGCCAAAACAGATATCCAACGACGGAAAACCGGGACCCCTGACATCCCTCCACCCTTTACATACCGGCTGGCATAAACAGCATCGGCAATCTCGCATCCTTCCACCATCGGCATCAACAACTCAAGTGGATGGCTGAGGTCCGCGTCCATCGTCACCACCACTTCCCCAACGGCGTGTCGGAAACCTGTGGCCAATGCCGCGCCCAACCCTCGATTCTCAGAATGCGTTACCACCCTGACCCTGGAATCGGTTTGCCGGTTGAGGATCTCCGGAGTCGCGTCGTTGGAGCCGTCGTCGACCACCAGAATCTCCCAGCCATCCGGAAGCCGTGCCAGTACGGCGTCGAGAAACGACTGAATGACAGCCTCTTCGTTGTACGCAGGGGCAAGCACCGTCGCTTTAAGCCGAGTTGTCATCCTGGAAGATCCTCCACTCTCCGAATCAGAACGGTAGAAGCCTCACCCCACGCCCAGCCAGATTCGATCCCTTCCAAAGCCACCACCGCGACTTCGAGCTTCCCCCCGGAATCCAGAACCGCGAAATCCACCTTCCTCCATCGACTTGGCTCTGCGACGTCCCACGCAGAGAGAATCTCCCCGTCCAAACGCACTTGCACCTCCAGACGACCCGGGTTGAATCCGTGACCGTAAAGAGAACGCAATTCGACAGAGACTCTCCCGATTCCCGGTTCGATGAATGTCGACACAGTGGCCTCCTGACCCGGGAGCGGGTCCAGAGAGGAAAACTCGGTCCAAGGGAATGGGTTTTCCACCAAGTTCACCGTGTTTCCCAACTCATCCCTGAAAACCCAACCCGAACACGGGCAATCCATCGGATCAGCTTCAATCTTCTTCGCATGGGGCCCGGAAATCAGAAAGCGGCCGAGAGCGACGGATCCGTCGTCGCTCCCACTCCAGGGATCCTTGGAGACAAACAAGTCACTCTCTGCACCCATGTCGTTCGTCACCTCGATTCTGTCCCCGGCAAACACCCTGAGGGGGGTGCCAAACACCGGATTCAGAACGGGATCGAGCGCAACTCTGAGAGTTGCGTCTGATTCGGCTCGTTCGCCCAGTTTCTCCATCACCAGAAGGAAATCGGGTGCATGGCTCCATTCGATCGGAGGGTTACTCCAACGTAACGGGGTGACAACAGCCCAACTCGCCACGATCACCAAGCTGACAGCCCTCGCGACCCAAGGTAGACGACTCTTCAGCCACCCGACAAGATTCGCCGTGAGGGGTGCGGCCGCTACCAGGAAACCGAACATGAACCTTTCGTTGAATGCCCCAACGGCCCCCGATACGAGTCCTGAGACATAGAAGAGGA